>NZ_VIRJ01000100.1:0-1070 GCF_006874435.1 Microbispora sp. KK1-11
CTCAACGCCGCCCGGTCACTCGTGGGAGCGGGCAGCGCGGCCCGGTCCAGCTTGCCGTTCACCGTCATCGGCAGACGGTCCACCAGCATGAACACCGCCGGCACCATGTGATCGGCCAGACGCTGGGACACGAACGACCGCAACGCCGCCACCGAGACCGGCCCATCAGCCACCACATACGCCACCAGACGATCAAGCCCAGAAGCATCCGGCGCCGCGACCACCGCACACCCGCTCACCACAGGATGAGCAGCCAGAACATGCTCGATCTCGCCCAGCTCGATACGGAACCCCCGCACCTTCACCTGCGCATCGGCCCGCCCCACATACTCCAACCCCCCACCCGGCAACACCCGCGCCAGATCCCCCGACCGATACAACCGCCCCCCACCCCCACCGAACGGATCCGGCACGAACCGCTCAGCGGTCAGCCCCGGCCGCCGCCAATACCCCCGCGCCACACCCCAGCCCCCGACGAACACCTCACCGACCACCCCCACCGGCACCGGACGCAAGAACCCGTCCAGCACCCACACCCGCGTCCCGGCAAGACCCCACCCGATCGGACTGCCGGACTCCTCCTCCCCCACCCGATGCACCGTCACATGCACCGTCGTCTCGGTGATCCCGTACATGTTCACCAACGGCAACCCCGCCACCGCCGGCCACGACCGCCACGACCGCACCCCCGCCATGTCCAGCCGCTCACCCCCGAACACCACCACCCGAAGACGCGACCCCTCCCGCAACCGCGAAACCAGCTGACCGAACGCCGTCGGCGTCTGCGACAACACCGTCACCCCACGCTCCACCAGCACATCCGCCAACCGCTCCGGCGAACGCGCCACCCCATGCGGCACCACCACCAACGACCCCCCGAACGCCAGCGCCCCCCACACCTCCCACACCGAAAAATCGAAGGAGAAGGAATGAAACACCGACCACACATCCCCCCGGCCACACCCCAGCTCACGCCCCGCCGACCGCAACAACCCCACCGCGTTGCCATGCGAGACCACCACCCCCTTCGGCCGCCCCGTCGACCCCGACGTATAAATCACATACGCCGC
>NZ_VIRJ01000101.1:0-1010 GCF_006874435.1 Microbispora sp. KK1-11
ACCTGCTGATCCCGGGGGTTCCGGCGCTCCTCACGGTGGTCGCGCTGTTCACCTGGCTGGCGGTCGGCCGAGTGCTACGGCCGGTCTCCGCGATCAGGGCGAAGGTCGCCGACATCACCGCGTACGGCCTGCACGAACGCGTGCCGGAACCGGACACCCGAGACGAGATCGCGGCACTGGCCCGTGCTGTCAACGCGACCCTCGACCGGCTGCAGACCGCCGTCGACGCACAGCGGCAGTTCGTCGCCGACGCCGCACACGAACTCCGCAGCCCACTGGCGATCCTGCGAACCCGACTGGAGCTGGCCCTGCCCGCCGAGAAGCCGCTGGCGACTGCGGCATTGGACGATGTCGCACGCCTCCAGTCCCTTTCCGCCGACCTCCTCCTGCTGGCCCGGCTCGACGCCGGCGAACCCCTGTCGCGGGCCGAGGAACTGGACCTGGCCCAGGTCGTCGCCGAGGAGGCCGTCCGCAAACGCCCTCGTCCGGACGTCCACGTGTACCTCGACCTCACCCCCGACCTGCTCGTCAACGGCTCCGCCGACCAACTCCGCCGCCTTGTAGCCAACCTCGTCGACAACGCGGTCCGCCACGCCTCCACGTCAGTCCACGTCACCCTCACGTCTCCGGACGACCACGCCGTCCTCGACGTCGTGGACGACGGCCCCGGTATCCCCCCGGAACACCACACCACCGTCTTCGACCGATTCACCCGCCTGGACCACGCCCGCACCCGGGACACGGGAGGCTCGGGGCTGGGGCTGCCGATCGCCCGGGACATCGCGCGCGCTCACGGGGGGACCCTCCAAGTGATCCCGCACAGCCCAGGCGCCAGGCTACGCGCGGTCTTCCCGCTGTCCGGGCGGTCTGTTGCCTACCCGCTGGGTGACCTTGCCGTACGGGCCCGCGTGTAGGAGGCGCAGCCGCGTGGGTACTGGCTTCTCGCCCCCATGCGCTCGTCGTGTCCGCCCACAGCGACCACGCCGCAGCGGGCGGTGGTCACCAACGTC
>NZ_VIRJ01000102.1:0-1001 GCF_006874435.1 Microbispora sp. KK1-11
ATGGGTTCGAACATGCAGCGTCAGTCGGTGCCTTTGCTCAAGAGCGAGGCTCCGCTGGTCGGCACCGGCATGGAGTACCGCGCCGCGACCGACGCCGGTGATGTCATCACCGCCGAGAAGGCCGGTGTGGTGGAGGAGGTCTCCGCCGACTACATCACCGTGATGAACGACGACGGCACGCGGACGACGTACCGGGTCGCGAAGTTCAAGCGGTCGAACCAGGGCACCTGCTTCAACCAGAAGCCGATCGTGGCCGAGGGCGACCGGGTCGAGCAGGGTCAGGTCGTGGCCGACGGTCCGTGCACCGACAACGGTGAGATGGCGCTGGGCAAGAACCTGCTGGTGGCGTTCATGCCGTGGGAGGGCCACAACTACGAGGACGCGATCATCCTGTCCCAGCGCCTGGTGCAGGACGACGTGCTGTCGTCGATTCACATCGAGGAGCACGAGGTCGACGCCCGCGACACCAAGCTGGGCCCCGAGGAGATCACCCGGGACATCCCGAACGCCTCCGAGGACGCCCTGGCCGACCTCGACGAGCGCGGCATCATCCGGATCGGCGCCGAAGTGGTCACCGGTGACATCCTGGTGGGCAAGGTCACTCCCAAGGGTGAGACGGAGCTGACGCCGGAGGAGCGGCTGCTGCGCGCGATCTTCGGTGAGAAGGCGCGTGAGGTGCGTGACACCTCGCTGAAGGTGCCGCACGGCGAGTCCGGCAAGGTCATCGGGGTGCGGGTGTTCAGCCGTGAGGAGGGCGACGAGCTTCCTCCCGGTGTCAACGAGCTGGTGCGCGTGTACGTGGCGCAGAAGCGCAAGATCACCGATGGTGACAAGCTGGCCGGCCGTCACGGCAACAAGGGCGTCATCTCCAAGATCCTGCCGGTGGAGGACATGCCGTTCCTCGAGGACGGCACGCCGGTCGACATCGTCCTCAACCCGCTGGGCGTGCCCGGCCGTATGAACGTCGGCCAGGTGCTGGAGACCCATCTCGGGTGGATCGC
>NZ_VIRJ01000103.1:0-991 GCF_006874435.1 Microbispora sp. KK1-11
TCGGAGGAGAAGGCGGCGTCGAAGGCGGCGGCCGGTGGGGTGATGGCGTTGAGCGAGCGGATGTAGGCGAGGGATTCCGGCGCGCCGTGCAGCCGGTCCATGCCCGCGTCCTCCCACTCGATGGAGATCGGGCCGTCGTAGCCGATGTGGTTGAGCGCGCGGAAGCACTCCTCCCACGGCACGTCGCCCCGGCCGGTGGACACGAAGTCCCAGCCGCGGCGGGGGTCGGCCCAGGCCAGGTGGGAGGCCAGGCGGCCGCGCCGGCCGTCGCGGGTGGCGACCCGGGCGTCCTTGCAGTCGACGTGGTAGATCCGGTCGGCGAAGTCGATGATGAAGTTCGCCGGGTCCAGGCCCTGCCACACCATGTGCGAGGGGTCCCAGTTCAGCCCGAAGGCCGGCCGGCGCCCGATGGCCTCCAGCGTCCGCACGGTGGTGTGGTAGTCGTAGGCGATCTCGCTGGGGTGCACCTCGTGCGCGAAGCGCACCCCCACCTCGTCGAAGACGTCCAGGATCGGGTTCCACCGGTCGGCGAAGTCCTGGTAGCCCGTCTCGATCATCGACGGCGGCACCGGCGGGAACATCGCCAGGGTGTGCCAGATGGACGAGCCGGTGAAGCCGACGACGGTCGTGACGCCGAGCTTGGCCGCCGCGCGGGCGGTGTCCTTGATCTCCTCGGCGGCGCGCTGCCGTACGCCTTCGGGTTCGCCGTCGCCCCAGATGCGGGCGGGCAGGATGCCCTTGTGGCGCTCGTCGATGGGGTGGTCGCACACGGCCTGGCCGACGAGGTGGTTGGAGATCGTCCACACCCCGAGGTTGTACTTGGCCAGGGTCTCCTTCTTGCGCTCGATGTAGGAGTCGTCGGCGAGGGCCTTGTCGACCTCGAAGTGGTCGCCCCAGCAGGCGATCTCCAGGCCGTCGTAGCCCCATTCCGAGGCCAGCCGGCAGACCTCCTCGAACGGCAGGTCCGCCCACTGCCCGGTGAACAACGTGA
>NZ_VIRJ01000104.1:0-990 GCF_006874435.1 Microbispora sp. KK1-11
CTAGACGAGTAAGTCCTAAGTCGCTGTGAGGCGGGCTGTGGGAAAGGGCGAAGGGTGTCGATGATCCGTTTGTGACGACAGACATCAACACCCTTCTCACCGCACTGTACGTCAAGATCGATGACTGGCTGGGGCGTCCGACCCGGATCGGACGCCCGCCCAAGCTCACCGACGCCGAGTTGCTCACTGTGGCCATCGCCCAGGCCCTGCTCGGCGTCCGCTCCGAAGCCCGATGGCTGCGCTTCCTGCCCAATCACCTGCCCGGTGCCTTCCCTTACCTGCCCGGCCAATCCGGCTACAACAAGCGCCTGCGTGCTGCACTCCCGCTCCTCAAACGCGCCATCCGCGCCCTGGCCCGCGACACCGACCTATGGACCGACACCCTCTGGGTGATCGACTCCACCCCGGTCGAATGCGGCCGCTCCCGCCCCACCGCCCAGCGCTCCAACCTTGCCGGCTGGGCCGGCTACGGCTACTGCCGCTCCCACTCTCGCTACTTCTGGGGCCTGCGCCTGCACCTGATCTGCACCCCGGCCGGCCTGCCGATCACCTGGGCCCTGGCCACCCCGAAGGTCGACGAACGTCAGGTCCTGATGGCTGTACTCGACCACGACCCGCACCTGCTCGCCGAACGCCCCGGCCTGCTGATCGTCGCCGACAAGGGGTACGTCTCCGCCGAACTGGACGCCTACCTGGCCGAACGCGGGGTGGGCCTGCTACGCCCGTCCTACCGCAACCGAACACCCCGCCCCGGCGAGCAGCACCTCAAACCCATCCGCCAGCTCATCGAGTCAGTCAACGACACCCTCAAAGGCCAACTCGACCTGGAACTACACGGCGGACGCAGCCCGCTGGGCGTCGCCGCCCGCATCGCCCAACGGATCCTGGCCTTGACCGCCGCCATCTGGCACAACCGCGCCACCAGCCAACCCATCACCCGGTCACTGATCGCCTACGACCACTGACCGGAATTAGGACTTACTCGTCTAG
>NZ_VIRJ01000105.1:0-910 GCF_006874435.1 Microbispora sp. KK1-11
CGGTGAGGGCGGTCAGGTCCTCGTAGTAGGTCGCGGTGGCGGTCTGGCGTAGTTCGTCGTAGAGCGTGTGATCACCGAGGACTGCCCACGCCTCGCGCGCCGCCGGCACGAGATCGAGCGGTGACCATTCCACCCTGAACAGGCTGTTCTCCGGAGCCGATCCGGAGACGTCGAGCTGCTCGGCGGAGACCAGCCTGGCAGTCAGGGTGTCGATCGAGGCGACCGGCGCACCGGTGGGGTCGGCGGCCTGGAGCGACAGCGACCCGGCGTCCCCCAGCCGGACGCGCACCCGCAGGTCGGTGGCGCCGGTGGCGTGCAGGCGGACCCCGCTCCAGGCGAACGGCAACCGGTTCTGTCCTTCCGGCACCTCGGCCAGCCCCGCCCAGGCGGGCAGGTGGACGGCCGCGTCGAAGAGCGCGGGGTGCACGCCGAAATCCGCCACTTCGGCCCGTTCCTTCTCGGGGAGGGCGACCTCGGCGAACAGTTCGTCGCCGCGCCGCCAGGCGGCGCGTAGCCCCCGGAACGCCGGACCGTACCGCAACCCCGCGTCGGTCAGGGCCTCGTAGACGCTCTCCACGTCGACGGGGGTCGCGTCGGCGGGAGGCCAGGAGGTGAGGTCGAATCCGGGCTGGAGGTCGTCCTTGACGAGTACGGCGGTGGCGTGGCGGGTCCACTCACCGTGCTCTTCCTCCGGGCGGGAGTACACGTCGAGCGTCGCCTCCCCATCGGCGTCCGCGCTGTTCACGATCACCTGGACCCGGACCGTACGGCCGGGCTGCAGGACCAGTGGGGTGTGGAGGAGGAGTTCGTCGATGGTGGTGTGGCCGGTGTGGTCGGCGGCGTGGAGGGCGAGGTCGAGGTAGGCGGTGCCGGGGAGGATGGGGGTGTCGAAGACGGTGTGGTGGGCGAG
>NZ_VIRJ01000106.1:0-901 GCF_006874435.1 Microbispora sp. KK1-11
TGGGTGACGGGGTCGCTGACGGTGAGGGGGAGGGGGTTGTGGTGGAGTCGAGGCCGAGGAAGGAGATGGCGTAGGCGAGCTGGCCGCTCATGGGCAGTTGGTGGCCGACGCCGGAGATGCTGATGCCTTCGACGGTGGCCTGGGTGGAGGTGTTGCCGTAGCGGGTGCGGGTCCACGACGACTGCGGGTGGTCGGTGAAGGAGGGGGTCTGGCTCAGCCCGTTCAGGTTGGTCCACTGCTTGATCTCTTCGCCGAAGTTCGGGTAGGCGAGCGTGGTGTCGGTGGTGCCGTGCCACAGCTGCATGCGGGGGTAGCGGCCGGTGTAGCCGGGGTACATGGCCCGGGCCTGGTCGCCCCACTGCTGGGCGGTCTTGATGAGCTGCCCGCCGGAGCACTGGCTGTTCCACAGCGAGCCGTCGGTGGTGGCGAAGCAGCCGGCGGGGACGCCGGAGAAGGCCGAGGCGGCCGAGAACACGTCGGGGTATTCGGCGGCCAGGACGTTGGTCATCATCGCGCCGGAGGAAAAGCCGCTGACCACGATGCGGGCCGGGTCGACGTTGTAGCGCTGGCGGGTGTAGGCGACCATCGACATGATGCCGGTGGAGTCGCTGCCGCCGTCGCGCCGGAGCGCGGCGGGGGTGGACACGTCGAAGCATGATCCGCTGCGGGTGGCCTCGGGGACCACGATGATGTAGCCGTAGCGGTCGGCGGCGGTGACGTAGTCGTGCCCGTTGCCGTTGAAGATCGCGCTGGCCGATCCGCTGCAGTAGTGGACCAGGACCAGCAGCGCGGGCCGTGCCGCGACCCTGTCGGGCACGTAGAGGTACATGTTCAGGTTCGTCGGGTTGTTGCCGAAACCGGTCACCCGGGTCAGCGACGCCGCCGCGGCGGGCCGGACCCC
>NZ_VIRJ01000107.1:0-898 GCF_006874435.1 Microbispora sp. KK1-11
CGGTGAGGGCGGTCAGGTCCTCGTAGTAGGTCGCGGTGGCGGTCTGGCGTAGTTCGTCGTAGAGCGTGTGATCACCGAGGACTGCCCACGCCTCGCGCGCCGCCGGCACGAGATCGAGCGGTGACCACTCCACCCGGTAGAGCCCGTCGTGTTTCGCCGCTCCGGCGTGCAACTGGTCGGCCGCCACGGGACGCACCCGCAGCTGGTCGATCGAGACGACCGGCGCACCGGTGGGGTCGGCGGCCTGGAGCGACAGCGATCCGGCGTCCCCCAGCCGTACGCGTACCCGCAGGTCGGTGGCGGCGACGGCGTGCAGGCGGACCCCGCTCCAGGCGAAGGGCAGATTGCTGTGGCCGCTCGGCGTGCCGTCCAGCCAGTGCAGCGCGGCCCCGTGCAGTGCCGCGTCGAGCAGCGCGGGGTGCACGCCGAAGTCCGTCACGTCGCCGCGTTCCTCCGGAGGGAGGGCGACCTCGGCGAACAGTTCGTCGCCGCGCCGCCAGGCGGCGCGTAGTCCCCGGAACGCCGGACCGTAGCGCAGCCCCGCCTCGTGCAGGCGGTCGTACGCGGCGTCGAGAGGCAGCCGCGTCGCATCCGCAGGAGGCCAGGTCGTGAGGTCGAACCCGGCCTGGGGGTCGTCCTTGATCAGTACGGCGGTGGCGTGGCGGGTCCAGTCTCCGGTGTCGCCGTCCGGCCGGGAGTAGATCTCCACGGTGGGGCGGTCGGAGCCGGTGACGATGATCTGCACCTGCACGCCGCCGTGTTCCGGCAGGGCCAGTGGGGTGTGGAGGAGGAGTTCGTCGATGGTGGTGTGGCCGGTGTGGTCGGCGGCGTGGAGGGCGAGGTCGAGGTAGGCGGTGCCGGGGAGGATGGGGGTGTCGAAGACGGTGTGGTGGGCGAG
>NZ_VIRJ01000108.1:0-857 GCF_006874435.1 Microbispora sp. KK1-11
AGGGCCTTGTCGACCTCGAAGTGGTCGCCCCAGCAGGCGATCTCCAGGCCGTCGTAGCCCCATTCCGAGGCCAGCCGGCAGACCTCCTCGAACGGCAGGTCCGCCCACTGCCCGGTGAACAACGTGATCGGTCGCGTCATCTCACTCCCGCTCTCACAACCATGTGGACAATCACACCGAGGTCCAGCTCGACCCGGCGGCGGCGCTCTCCTCGACCGCGGCGAGCACCCGCTGCACCCGCAGCCCGTCCTCGAAGGACGGCGCGGGGTCGGTGCCGGCGGCGATCGCCTCCAGGAAGTCCTTGGTCTCGTGGACGAAGGTGTGCTCGTAGCCGAGGCCGTGGCCCGGCGGCCACCACGCCCCGGCGTACGGGTGGTCCGGCTCGGTGACGAGGATCCGCCGGAACCCGGCGTCCCGCTCGGCGGCCTCGTAGAACCACAGCTCGTTCATCGCCTCGAAGTCGAAGGACAGGCTCCCCAGGGAGCCGTTGACCTCGATGCGCAGCGCGTTCTTGCGCCCGGTGGCGAAGCGGGTGGCCTCGAACGAGGCAAGCGCCCCGCCCTGGAAGCGGCCGATGAACAGCGCCGCGTCGTCCACCGTCACCTCGCCCATCTCACCGGTGCCGCCCTCGCCGGCCAGGCCGCTCGACCCTTCGGCGAGCGGGCGCTCCTTGACGAAGGTCTCGGTGAGCGCGCTCACCCCCGTCAGCGACCGGCCGACGATGAACTGCGCGGTGTCGATGATGTGGGCGCCGATGTCGCCGAGAGCGCCGGACCCGGCCTTGTCCTTCTGGAGCCGCCAGACCAGGGGGAACTCCGGGTCGACGATCCAGTCCTGCAGGTACTGCGCCCGCACGT
>NZ_VIRJ01000109.1:0-834 GCF_006874435.1 Microbispora sp. KK1-11
AGGGCCTTGTCGACCTCGAAGTGGTCGCCCCAGCAGGCGATCTCCAGGCCGTCGTAGCCCCATTCCGAGGCCAGCCGGCAGACCTCCTCGAACGGCAGGTCCGCCCACTGCCCGGTGAACAACGTGACCGGCCTGGTCATGAATCCTCCACAGTCGTGAAGCGGCTGCCCTCAGCCGCGCTCTGCTCGACGGCCGCCAGCACCCGCTGCACCCGCAGCCCGTCCTCGAAGGACGGCGCGGGATCGGTGCCGGCGGCGATCGCCTCCAGGAAGTCCTTCGCCTCGTGGACGAAGGTGTGCTCGTAGCCGAGGCCGTGGCCCGGCGGCCACCACGCCCCGGCGTACGGGTGGTCCGGCTCGGTGACCAGCACCCGCCGGAAGCCGTGCTCGGCGCTGCCGATGGTGTGGTCGTGGAACCACAGCTCGTTCATCGCCTCGAAGTCGAAGGACAGGCTCCCCAGGGAGCCGTTGACCTCGATGCGCAGCGCGTTCTTGTGCCCGGTGGCGAAGCGGGTGGCCTCGAACGATGCCAGCGCGCCGCCGCTGAACCGGCCGATGAACAACGCGGCGTCGTCCACGGTGACCGGGCCCCTCCCGGCTCCGCCGCCGGCCGAGAGCCCGGCCGAGCTGACCGCCAGGGGACGCTCCTTGACGAAGGTCTCGGTCATCGCCGACACCCCGGTGAGCCGCTGACCGGTGACGAATTCGGCGGTGTCGATGATGTGGGCGCCGATGTCGCCGAGAGCGCCGGACCCGGCCTTGTCCTTCTGGAGCCGCCAGACCAGGGGGAACTCCGGGTCGACGATCCAGTCCTGCAGGTACTGCGCCCGCACGT
>NZ_VIRJ01000010.1:0-251571 GCF_006874435.1 Microbispora sp. KK1-11
AGGAACTGCTGCAGTCCTTGGTGGTCCACGCCCAGGCGTTCGGCCATCGGCTGCATCGACTTGCGGCGGCCGTCCAGCAGCAGGCCCCGCAGGTAGGTCAGCCCTTTGGCCCGCTGATCCCGGCGGGCCAAAGGAGCGAACATCTCCGCGGCGAAGGACTCCAGTTGCTGCCGGACATGCGCGAGGTGCTCGGGGGTCACGCCCGCATCGCACCACTACACCCCGATGCCGACCAGCCACAAAAGGCTGACCTAACAAAGCACTACTAGTGCCGGTCGCCCTGTGCGGGCGGCGGCTCGGCGCGGGTCGCGCGGTCGAACAGCTCGACGAGTTCGTCCGCGCAGACGTCGGGGTCGAGGCCGTCGACGACCCGGTCGGCCATCGTGTCGATGGACGCGCGCAGGGCCGCCCCCATCACGGTGCAGTCGAACGTCCGGAAGGCCCCCGTACGCTGCCCGTCCGCGAACAGCTCCACCAGCCTGGCTATCGCGGCGTCCCGCTCCCGGCCGCCGACGGGGGCCTTGTTGAAGGCGATCTGCTGCACCGCGCGCACGTGTGCGGGGTGACGGGCGACGAAGGCGATGTTCGACCTGATGAACGCCTCCAGTTGGGCGCGGGCTCCGGTCGCGGCCTGCAGCGCCGGTCGCATGAATGCCGCGGCGTCGGCGACGACCTGGTGGACGACGGCCTCGAACAGCTGGTCCTTGCCGGAGAAGTGATAGGTGATCAATCTCTTGCTGCTGAGCCCGGCGTGTTCGCAGATGGCCTCGAAGGTGGTCTCCGCGTAGCCGCGCTCGGCGAGCACGGCGATCGCGGCCGCGGCGATCTGAGCCTTGCGCGCCTCGGTGGCGGTCCGGCGGGTTCCAGGGCTTCTCATGTCACCTGAGCTTGCCACCCTTGGGGTACGCCGCACGCACGGCACGGCGGTTGACGATCAGCGCGACGGCGGCGACCAGGACGCCGACCACCGCCTGCTCCGCCTTCATCCACAGCGGATAGCCGCTGTCGGGCGCGAGCAGGATGAGCACGATGCCGATGGGCGCGGCGATGCTGACGAAGCGGATGCGTACGTACGCGGACCTCTTGCCCCGCGCGGCCTGCCCGGTCAGGGCGACGAGCCAGACGGAGGCGGCGGCCACGGCCACCCCGCGCACCCACACCACCCAGGTGCCGCCGACGACGGCGGCCACCCCGAGTGCGGCGATCGAGATGACGAGGACGGCGACGAAGAGCGCCCGTACGGGAGTCCAGACCGAGTTCTTATCCATGCGGATAAAATTATCCGTATGGATAAGAATGTGCAACCCTCCATCCGCGCGCTGGCATCGCAGGGAGACCGAGGGCGCCCGTGGGAGCGCGCGAGCGACACGGGGGCGCGGTATGCGGCCGAACGCCCCGTCTTTCCGGCCACCGCCGGCAAGGCGTGTGGTCACGTCCGAAACGTGCCGGTGCCCGCTGCCTCCCCACTGCTTGGCTGGGTGCACGCCCTCCACCCGCACCCTGGCCGAACGGACCCATGTCGACCACCACGCTCACCCGGCCCCGCTCGCCTCTCATCGGCTGGCTCGCCGTCACCTCGCTCATGCTGGGCATCTTCGCCATCGTCACCAGCGAAATCCTGCCCATCGGCCTGCTGCCCGCCATAGGCGCCGACTTCGGCATCTCCGACGGCACCACAGGGCTGACCATGGCCCTGCCCGGTCTCGTCGCCGCGGTCGCCGCGCCTACCGTCACACTGACCACCGCGCGCCTGGACCGCCGTGTGATGCTGTGCGTCCTCATGGGGGTGCTCGCCGCAGCCGACGTGCTGGCCGCATCGGCGACCTCCTACTGGATCGTGCTGATCTCCAGGGGGCTCGTCGGCCTCACGATCGGCGGCTTCTGGTCCATCGGGGCCGGGCTGGCCGGCCGTCTGATGCCGCCGCACGCCGTCGGCACCGCCACCGCTGTGATCTTCTCGGCCGTGCCGTTGGGCTCCGTGCTCGGAGTACCGGCCGGGACCTTCATCGGCAACGTCGCCGGCTGGCGGACCGCCTTCCTGGTCCTGGCCGTGCCGGCACTCCTGGTCCTCGTGGCCCTGATACTGCTGCTGCCGCCGCTGCCCGCCCATCAGGTCACCAGCCCTCGTGTCCTGCTCGACATGCTGCGTACCCGGGGCGCCGCCATCGCCTTGCTGGCCACTTTCCTCATCGTCTTGGCCCATTTCGGCACCTACACCTACGTCACCCCCTTCCTCCAGAACGTCACCGGCCTGCCTCCCGCCGCCGTCAGCGCCGTCCTGCTGGCGTACGGCATCGCCGGAATCGCCGGCAACTTCCTGGCCGGCAAGGGCACGGTCACGCGGCTGCGAACGGCCTTCGTGACCTGCGGCTGCCTGATCGCGGTCACGACCCTGCTGCTGCCCTCGGTCGGCGGCACGACCACCGGCGCCGTGGTGTCACTCGTGGTCTGGGGCTTGGCCTATGGAGGCGTACCCGTCTGTTCGCAGGCATCGTTCATCGCCGCCGCCCCTCGCACGCCCGAAGCCGCGACGGTCGTTTTCACCTCTTCCTTCCAGGCGACCTTCGCCCTCGGCGCGTTCCTCGGCGGACGCGTCGTCGACGCCTTCTCGGTCTCCACAGTGATGATCTGCGGCGGGCTGACCGCTCTCCTCATGGCGGCATCCCTGTGGTCACTCGGCAAACCCCGCTGACTCCTGTGGGCGCCGGGGGCGGGCGTTGCGGAGGCGGATGCCGCTCCAGCCCAGGGAACTCGCGGTCACCGCGTCCCAGAACGGCCAGAGGTCGTCCAGCAGCCTGAGCTGGATGCCGGCCTCCTCGTGCAGCCGCAGCAGGTCGCCGACGGGGTCGGGCGGCCCGAGGGGTTCGACGGGCTCGGTCGCGACCACCGCGTTCGGCACCGGCTCTCCGAACGGGACGAACTTCTCCGCCGGGAAGCGGTAGGCGTACAGGCGGACGGTCAGGAACGCCTCCAGCCAGCCGTACTCGATGGCGTGGACCCGCTCTCCGCAACCCGGTCCGATGATCCGGTCGCGGTCGGCGTCCGTGGAGTCCGGCGTCGTCCACGCCATGGCCCGGGGGCACTGGCGGGGAAACCAGTAGTCGGGGCAGCGCTCGGCCGTCACCGCCCAGACGTACGCCTCCGGCTGCCGGGCGGTGGCCGCCACGTGCGGAACGAACCGAGTGATATCGGGATCCTCGGAGAAATGCAGCACCTCGCCGGGCTCGGGTCGCATGTCCCGGGTCTACCACCTCGCCGCGGCCGGTATCGAGGTCTCAGGCGAGCCGGATCGCGGCGTCCTCGGCCGGGACGAGTTCGCCGACGATCGGCGCGCCGGGGACCTCGCCGGCGACCAGCAGGCCGCCCGAGGTCTGGGCGTCTGCCAGCAGGAGCAGGTCCTCCTCCGCGTACCGGCCCGGGTCGAGGTGGGGCAGCACCCAATCCAGGTTGCGGCGGGTGCCGCCGCTGACGTAGCCCTCGCGCACCGCCTGCCGCGCGCCCTCCAGGTAGGGCACGGCCGCCACGTCGACCACCGCCGTGACACCACTCGCCCTGGCCAGCTTGTAGAGGTGGCCGAGCAGGCCGAATCCGGTCACGTCGGTCGCGCATCCGGCCCCGGCCGCCAGCGCCGCCCGCGAGGCGTCCCGGTTGAGCGTCGTCATGACCTCGATCGCCTGCGGGAACACCTCGCCGGTCGCCTTGTGCCTGGTGTTGAGCACGCCCACGCCGAGCGGTTTGGTGAGGGAGATCGGCGTTCCCGCCCGGCCCGCGTCGATGCGCAGCAGCCGGTCCGGGTCGGCCAGGCCGGTGACCGCCATGCCGTACTTCGGCTCGGGATCGTCCACGCTGTGACCACCCGCGACGTGGCAGCCCGCCGCCCGCGCCACGTCCAGGCCCCCCCGCAGCACCTCCCTGGCGAGGTCCATGGACAGCGTCTCCCTGGGCCAGCCCAGCAGGTTCACCGCCACGACCGGCTCGCCGCCCACGGCGTACACGTCGGACAGCGCGTTGGTGGCCGCGATCCGCCCCCAGTCGTACGGGTCGTCGACGACGGGGGTGAAGAAGTCGGCGGTGGCGACGATCGCCCGGCCGCCCTCGATCCTGACCACGGCCGCGTCGTCGCCGTCGTCCAGCCCGATGATCAGCTCGTTCGCGTACGCCGACGGGTTCGGGGCCACGAGCCCGGCCACGATGCTTTCCAGCTCACCCGGGGGAATCTTGCAGGCGCAGCCGCCTCCGTGCGCCTGCTGGGTCAGCCGGATTCCGGCCCGCTCCGCCGTCTCGGTCATGCCGCACCCGTTTCGAGTCGTTCGTCCGCCACGCCGCCACCCCGGGGGCGCCGCCCCGGTCCCTACCCCGTTCCGGCTAGGTTTCTCCCTGGAGGTGTGTGGGCGCCTGGTGGCCCCCGCGGTCTTCAAAACCGACGAGGCCGAGGTCCTCGGCCTGGCGGGTTCGATTCCCGTCCACCTCCGCTCACCTCCGGCCTTCCCACGTCAAGCCTCTGCCGAAGGGCCTGTGGTGAATCCGCCGCATGATCGGTGGTGAAATCTGCCGAAGGGTGCGTGGTGGATCTGCCGGGCGGAGGCCTGGCTCTATTCCTGTCGGGACGAGCGGGAGGATCTCCCCCTGGCCGTGTGGGCGGCGACGGCGATCAGGAGGGCCGCGACGATCTGGAGGATCAGATGGTCCTTCGCGACGGTGCCGACGACGAACGTCGGATTGACGCGGTTCACGAGGCGTGGTCGGCGACGCCCTGCAGAACTCCCGCGATGAGGGAGAGCCGGGCGGCGACGAGGAACTCCGGTCGCCCGCGGGCCGGGCGGACGCCGAGCAGCAGCATGACGAGCAGAGTGGGCAGGTAGACGGTGCGCATCTCGTCCCTGCCGAGGTCGAGCACCACGACCACGGTCGCGGCGGCGGCGAGGACGAACGCCACGAGGGCTCGGACGTCCCGTCGCTGCTCGACGCCGTGGACGACGAACAGGCAGAGGCAGGCCACCGCCACCACCATCGCTCCCCACCACTGCTGCGTCTCCCCGGCGTCGTAGGTGATGCGTTCAGGAGAGACCAGGTGGGCCGCGATCACCGCCAAAGGCCGCCAGGAGGGCGGGGACCTGGAGATTCAGGGCTCGGTCGCGTGACCGGAGCGCCGTGAGGATGCGGTTCCGGATCGCCGCCATGCCACCGGACGGAATCCGTGACTCGGGCGTCGCCACGGCGGGGACGGATGACGTGCCCTGCCCCGCCGGGGACAGCGTGGCCGGGGGCGTTTCCGGACGGGGTGACGCGGCCGATCGGCTCGGCACGCCTGTGCCAGGGGCGGTGGCCGCCTCCGGAACCGGGTCGGCGCGGTCGTCCGCGGGGCGGGCGGGTGCGGACGGAGCGGGTTCGTCTGTGGAGGCACGGACAGAGGTCGCGTGAGCCGCAGACCCCGACGGCCCCTGCTGCGGCGATGCCGGCGCGGAGGGCGGGAACGCCGACGGCGATGCCGACGCCGCTGTCCTGCCGGTGGCGAGGGCCTCGGCGGCCGCCGTGGACACGGTGCGGCTGTCGTCGTCGACGAGCTCCTGCAACGCCAGCCGGGCCGCCAGGGCGAGACCCTCGTGCCTGCTCCGCAGCAGGCGCCGCAGCTCCTCGACCGCCCCGGCACGGACCCGGGGAATGGAGTTCTCGATGACCGCCTGGAGCTCCGCCGGCAGGGCGAGGGGACGGTGACGGGGCGGGCGCGCCGCGCGACGTAGAGATCGCCCTGCAGGTCGAACGCCCACTTGCCCGGGGTCTGACCCGGTGTCGTCTGCCGGACCTTGTCGTAGACGTAGTCGTACAGCTCGTCGATGCCGACGTAGCCGTCCTGGTCGTGGTCGGCGTCCCCGGACTCCAGCCCTTCCACGAGGGCACGGGTGAACACCGACGGCGCCTGCTCCTGGGCGTCGGCGAGCTCGGCGCCGTCGAAGGCGTACTCCATCGCGTTCGACGCGGTGATCACCACTCGGCCGTGACCGCCGAACTGCTCCTCCACGTGCACGCCCATGCCGGCGCGTGGCAGCGCGCCGCGTGCCCACGCTCCCGCGTAACAGCAGTCGAGCAACAGGATCATGCGCCTGGACCGGCTGCGGCTCATCCTGCGGCTGACGAACTCGGCGGAGACCGCGGTCGCCCCCAGGCGGTTCAGCTTGGTGGTGGGCGTGGCGAAGTACAGCTCTCCGTTGTCGTCCTTCACGCCGTGGCAGGAGAAGTGCAGCAGCAGCACGTCGTCCGGGGCGCGGTCGGTGAAGAACTCTTCGACCATCTCGCTGACCACGTGCGTGGGCTCGTTGAGCAGCGTCCGTACGCGGAAGCCGCCGATCGCCGGATCGCCGAGCACGCGGGCCAGCGCCTCCGCGTCGCGTGCGGGAGCGCGCAGCCGGCGCAGTCCCGGATCGCGGTACTCGTCGCCGGCCACGATGAGGGCGCTCCGCGTCCCTGCGGGAGCGCGAACGGTCTCATGCCGACGCACTCAGAGATCGGTCAGCCGGCGCTGCTCTCCGGACGGCACGCCGGTCAGCTCGATCGCGTCGCCGTCGATCGTGAGCTTCGCCGACCGGTGCTGATCGCGGGTCAGCCAGGCCGTCACCGCGCTCACGACCGCGGCGAGCAGTTCCGTGCCCGCGAGGGAGACCACCAGGCCGCCGAGGGAGAACGACAGGACCGCCCTGGCGCCGGGCGGCGGCGCCCCCCGCTCGGGCTGCGCCGCCACCACGTCGATCTCCAGCAACTCCGCACGGAGCCGGGCCGTCAGGTCCTCCAGTTCGTGGGGGTCGGCGTTCTCCTCCCCGATCTGGATGGTCAACCGGGTCGTTTCAGCGGCCATTGCGGCTCCCTCGCGCGTACGGCCGGTCCCTGCCGATGCAGTGTCGGCCGGGCGGCCAAGGGGAGGAAACAGCGCGGTCCACTCAGCGGACCGGGCGTCAGGTGCGGCCGAGGTTGCGCGTTATCTCCCTCGACGCGCGCAGCACGAGTTCGGTGAGCCCCGCCGGCACCGCCGGCCGCACCGCGAGCGCGCTGACCGACGCGACGATCTCGCCGTCCGGGCGCCGGACCGGTACGGCCACGCAGCAGATCCCGGGAAGGACCTCCTGGTGATCGGCGGCGACAGAACCCGACCGGCGGAAGGCCGCCTGGGCCCGCCGCCATTCGGCGAGCGTGAACCCCGGCGGCACGGCGTCGCCGTCCGGTCTCTGCATCAGCAGCACCCGGCCCGCGGCGGTCGCCTCGGCCAGCTCGGAGCCCGGCAGGACCGGCGGCACCTCCCTGATCTCTCCCCGTGTCGCCGTGATCACTCTGACCCGCTCCTCCTCCAGCACGGTGAGGAACGTGACGGTCATGGTCAGCGCGGACAGCAGGCGTACGGGTTCGCGGGCGGCGGCCCGCAGCCGCGGGTCGGGCTGCCAGGCGCCGCCCAGACGGGCGAGCCGCCGTCCCACGAAGTAGCGCTGCCCGTGCTGTTGCACCGCGCCGAGGTTCGCGAGCTGCCGGAGCAGGCGATAGGTCGTCGCCTTCGGCATGCCGGCGTCGCGGGCGAGCTCGGACAGACCGGCTCCCTCCTCGGCCGCCGCCAGGACGTCGAGCAGGTGGAACGCCCCTTCGAGCACGCCGCGTCCGTTCGCTGTCCCGGCTCGAACCGCCGGTTCCCGGCCGGGACCGGCGCCGGCGTGGTCCCGCACGTCCATGGGGACTCCCCTCCCGAAGCGGTTACCAGGAACTCGCGGACGAGGAGCCCGCCGTTACCGCCGGGACCGACAGAACGGTGTCACCTGCCGGAGGGGCGGGGGAGCAGGGCGGGGCCGGGGCGCCAGTCGCCGAGGTAGTTCCGGGGGGTGTGCTCGGCGGCCTGTTCCGGGGTGAGCTGCGGCCGGTTCCCGGGGACGGGGATCGCCGCGCCCGGGCCGATGTCGTGGAACTCGCCGAACCGCGCGTCCTGCCAGTGATACCCGGAGCTCATGTCCACGTACGGTGTGGCCGCGTCGATCGAGGGGCCCATCCAGGTCTCGCGTACGACGAGCGACGGGAGGGCGGTCGGGTCGCTGCTCGGCCGCCAGGGCCGGGCCAGGCCGAAGGACGCGTCGGCCGCGGTCCCGTTGACCACGCAGTGCACCGCCAGGTAGCCGTGCGGGTTGGCGGCGGCCGTGCTCGGCGCGAACACGAAGCCGTACGGACGGAACGTCACGTCCCTGGCCAGGGTGCTCAGCTCGCACCGCTCGAAGACGGCGGTCGCGCGGCCGAACACGAAGTCGACGTCACCCTCGATGTGGCACTCGCGGTAGTACTGCCGCGCGAAGTAGGCCAGGGCGCGGGTGTCGGCATACAGCGTGTCCTGGTGGCCGAGGAAGCGGCACCTCTCGAAGTACGACCGGTCGCCCATGACCTTCGCCGCCACCGCCTGGGTGCCGGTGATGTCCGGGTGGTCGGCCCGCAGCCAGTCGTTGGCGAACGTGACGTGCGCGGCGGTGAAGCCGTCGGCCTGGATCGTGGTGGCGGCGCTGCCGCTGGTGCCGTACGTGCCGCCCTCGGGCTTGGGCGTGCCGGCCGCGTTGTCGTAGACGATCACGACGTCGCGCGCGTCGCCGGTCGCCCCCAGGAAGCACAGGCCGGTCTTGGCCTGCGGCACGAGGACGATCTCCCGGTATGTCCCGGCGGCGATCACCAGGGTCCAGCCCTCGGCAGGGGCGTCCGGCGTCGCGTCGACGGCGGCCTGGACGGTGGCGTGGTCCCCCCGTCCCTCAGCGTCGACGTACAGCGTGCGGTCGTTCAGCCGGCGCAGGGGCGAGCCGTACCGCCCGAAGGGGAGCACGTGGGCGGCGCGCGCGGGCGACGCGACCGCGAGTCCGAGGACCGCGCCGGCCGCGCCGGCCAGCGCCTGCCGTCGGCCGATCAGGGGGGTCAGGGGCGACATGGCGGCTCCTCCGGTCACATACGTGAACTAGTTCCTCAAATGCGAACAGAAGCACCGTAAGATCCGCTTCCGGCCCTGTCAACGACGGTCGGAAACGCGTGGGGCGGCAGTTACAAGACGGTGGCAAGTGATCTCCAAGCCGGATGGGACAGCATGGCCCGTCTTCCATGAGCGACGACTTCCCCGAACAACGAAAAGGACCCCCGATGAGATGGACGGCGACGCTGCTGAGCGCCACGCTGCTCGGCAGCCTGCTGACCGCCCCTCCGGTGCTCGCGGCCCCTGCTCCCATGACGGCCCCCACCTCCAAGTCGGCCGCCGCCAGGCCGGCCCCTGCCATCCGGACGGCCGTGGCCAGGGTCACGGCGAGCCCGGCCACGCGATCCGGCGCCTGCCCCACCACTGTGGGCTTCTCCGCCGTGGTGGCGGCCAAGGGGAAGGGGACCGTGCGCTACCGCTGGGTGCGCGGCGACGGGAGCAAGAGCGCCATCAGGAGCTTCCGCGTCAACGGCGCACGCAAGGTGGTCGTGCGGGACCGTCAGACGTTCGACCGCAGCACCTCCGGCTGGCAGGCCGTGGAGATCCTCGGCAAGAAGGGGCTGTCGGCCAAGGGCCGCTTCGACGTCGGGTGCACCGGCGCCGTCGTGATCTGGGACAACGCCCACCCGCTGCCCGCCAGGCCGAGCGCACCGCTGGTCGCCGCGGCCGCGGTCGGCGCGAGCCCGGCGACCTACCGGGGCGCCTGCCCCACGACGGTGACGTTCACGGGCACCGTCCAGGTGTCGCGTACGCCCGCCAAGGTGTACTACCGCTGGATCGACAGCGGCACGGGGGAGGGCCGGCTCGAGTCGCTCGTCTTCGCGGCCGGCGGCCCGCGCAGCCGGCAGGTCACCCTCCCGCTTGCCGTGGGCAGCTCCACCGCGGGCTGGAAGGCCATCCGCATCGTCAACGCCGGCGGCCGCGACTCCGGGCGGGCCGCCTACACGGTGACCTGCACGACCACGCCGCCGACCTCGCCGGGCCCCTCGGCTCCGCCCAGCCGGTCGCCTTCGCCCAGCCCCTCTACGAGCCCGAGGCCGTCCACGAGCCCCGCGCCTTCCACGAGCCCGACGCCGCCGCCCGTGCAGACGCCGGTGCCGCAGATCGCCGACCTCACGCCCGGCGACTACGAGGGCGGCTGCCTTGAGCCCGTCGCGTACCAGGCCACCGGCCAGATCGCGCTCCCGGCGGGCGCGGCGCAGCGGGTCAGATACTGGTGGAGCCTCGACGGCTCCAAGTGGCAGGAGCAGTTCGCCGACTTCCCCGCCGGTGACCAGCCCCGTGTGCAGAACGTGTCCGCGACCTGGAGCCTCGACTCCACCCGGAGCGGCTCCCACACCCTCGCTCTGCAGGCCGAAGGCGGCGCCCAGCCGGCCCAGCGCACGTTCACCTTCACGTGCGCGGCCGAGGGCGGCGACGCCAACCTGACCGTCGAGTACATGCTGACGCCCCACTTCAAGGGCGAGTGCGACGGCTCGTTCCCCATGCGGGCCAGCGCGATGGTCCTGACGGACCGCGACGCGGAGGTCAAGTATCGCCTGGTCGTCGATGACAAGCCGGGCGTGCTCAGGACCGCCCAGCTCAAGCCCGGCGTGCGGAGCACGATCGGCGACTTCTGGTACGGCAACGCCAGGTCAAGCGGTTCCGGCGTCGTCCGCCTGGAGATCCTGAACAACAACAAGCCCGTCAAGCAGGCGCCGTACAGCTGGACCTGCGTGGCGCCGGACCCGTCGCCGGGCACCGTGCAGATCACCGAGATCGAGTCGGTCGGCTACTACGGCGACTGCGTCATCGCCCCCTACGTGACGGCCTTCGGCGAGTTCAAGGCGCCCGCGGGGACGGAGATCACCTACCGCTGGGTGGTCGACGGCGTGAACCAGCAGACCTTCACCCACACGGTCCCCGAGAGCGGCGTGATAGGCATCCAGGCCTGGTACTGGACGCGGGCCGAGAAGACCGACGGCACGGTCAAGATTGAGGTCCTGACCCAGAACAAGCCGACGGCGCAGGCCGCCTATCCCATCCGCTGCCAGAGCTGACGGAGAAACCGGGTGAGCGCACGGCCCGGCCCGCGCGGCCGGGCCGTGGGCCTCCGCTGTAATTTGAAGTGTGGATCCACGGAGGCGGGTGCCGCGCACCGACGCCGTGCTGGCCGATCCGCGGCTGGCCGCCGCCGTCGAGCGGCTCGGCCGTCCGGCGGTCAAGGACGCGGTCGCGCGGGCGCAGCAGCGGGTGCGGCAGGGCGAGATCGAGCCGGAGGACGTCGCGGACGTCGCGCTGGCGGCGCTGCCGCGCCACGCCACGAGCCTCCGTCCTGTGATCAACATGACCGGCGTGCTGCTCCACACGAACCTGGGCCGTGCGCCGCTGTCCCCGGCCGCCGTCGAGGCGGTGACGGTGGCGGCGGGTGCCACCGACGTGGAGTTCGACCTGGCCACGGGAGAGCGGGCGCGCCGGGGACGCGGCGCGGTCGAGGCGCTCGCCCGGGCCGTGCCCGACGCCGAGGGCGTCCACGTGGTCAACAACAACGCCGCCGCCCTCGTGCTGGCCGCCACCGCGCTCGCCGCAGGGCGGGAGATCGTGATCAGCAGAGGTGAGCTGGTCGAGATCGGCGACGGCTTCCGCATCCCCGACCTGCTCGTGTCCACCGGCGCGCGCCTGCGCGAGGTGGGCACGACCAACCGCACCACCCTGGCCGACTACCGGGACGTGATCGGGCCGCAGACGGGGTTCGTGCTCAAGGTCCACCCGTCGAACTTCCGGGTCGAGGGCTTCACCGGCTCCGTCGAGGTGGCCGAGCTGACCGGGCTGGGCGTGCCCGTGGTCGTCGACATCGGCTCGGGGCTGCTCGACCGCGATCCCCTCCTGCCCGAGGAGCCCGACGCCGCGAGTGTGCTGCGGGCCGGCGCCGACCTGGTCACCGCGAGCGGCGACAAGCTGCTCGGCGGCCCGCAGGCGGGCCTGCTGCTCGGCCGCCGTGACCTCGTCGAACGGCTCAGGCGGCACCCGCTCGCCCGCGCGCTGCGCGTGGACAAGCTGACGCTCGCCGCGCTCGAGGCGACGCTGCGGGGCCCGGAGCCCCCCGTACGGCAGGCACTCCACGCCGACCCGATCATTGTCGGCGAGCGGGCCGAGGCGCTGGCCAAGGCGCTGTGCCAGGCGGGCGTGGACGCGGCGGCCGTGTCGGCGGAGGCGACCGTGGGCGGGGGCGGAGCCCCCGGAGTGCGCCTGCCGAGTGTGGCCGTGAGCCTGCCGGAACGGCTGGCCGTACCGCTGCGGCGGGGCGAGCCGCCGGTCGTCGGCCGGGTCGAGGGGGGCCGCCTGCTGCTCGACCTGCGCGCCGTGCCGCCGGACCGGGACGGCGAGGTCCTGGAGGCCGTCCTGAAGGCGACCTCCTGATGGCCCCGCCCATGCACGTCGTGGCCACGGCCGGACACGTCGACCACGGCAAGTCGACGCTGGTGCGGGCGTTGACCGGGATGGAACCCGACCGGCTGGCGGAGGAGCGGCGGCGCGGGCTCACGATCGAGCTGGGTTACGCCTGGACGACGCTGCCCTCAGGGGAGCGGGTGGCGTTCGTCGACGTGCCCGGGCACGAGCGGTTCCTCGGCACGATGCTCGCCGGGGTCGGCCCGGTGCCCGCCGTGATGTTCGTCGTCGCCGCCGACGAGGGGTGGATGCCCCAGTCGGAGGAGCATCTGGTCGCGCTGCGCACTCTCGGCGTACGGCACGGCCTGCTCGCCGTCACCCGCGCGGACCTGGCCGACCCCGCGCCCGCGCTGGAGGACGCGCGCGACCGGCTGGTGGAGGCCGGGCTGGGCGACGTGGAGGCCCTTCCGGTCAGCGGGCGCACCGGTGAGGGCCTGGACGGGCTGCGCGCCGCCCTCGACCGGCTGGTGGCGGCGCTGCCCGCGCCCGATCCGCTGGCCCCCGTGCGGCTGTGGATCGACCGGGCGTTCAGCGTGCGCGGCAGCGGGACCGTCGTGACCGGCACGCTGCCCGCCGGCCGCGTCGAGGTGGGCGACGAGCTGGAACTGGACGGCGAGCCGGTGCGGGTGCGCGCCCTGGAGTCGCTGAAGGAGCACGTCGCCTCGGTCACCGGGGTCGCGCGGGTGGCGCTCAACCTGCGCGGGCGGATCGCGCCGCAACGCGGGCACGCCCTCGTCACGCCCGGCGCCTGGACGGCGACGAGCCTGGTCGACGTGCGCGTGACGATGGCGGAAGGCGCCCGCGGGCCCCTGCCCGCGCGGCTCACCGCCCACATCGGCTCGGCGTCGGTGCCGTGCGAGGTGCGCCCGCTCGGCGCCGAGGCCGAGGGGGCGGCGGCCCGGCTGCGCCTGGCCCGGCCGCTTCCCCTGCATCTGGGAGACGCGCTGCTGCTGCGGGACCCGGGCCGGGGGCAGGGCGAGCTGCGGGTGCTCGCGCGGGCGACGGTGCTCGATGTGCGGCCCCCGGAGCTGCGCCGCCGGGGGGCGGCCAGGGAGCGGGCGAAGGCGCTGGCGGACGCGTCGGCGGACGCTGCCTCCCTCCTGCGTACGCACCTGCTGCTGCGCGACGGCGAGCTGGCCGCCATGGGCTGTCCGCCCGAGGGACGGCCGGTGGCCGCCGGCTGGCACGCCGACCCCGATCACTGGTCGGATCTGTCCACCCGGCTGCCGGAGGTCGTGCGGCGGTATGCCGCCGCTCACCCTCTGGAGCCCGGGATGCCGGTGGAGGTCGCCCGCCACGAGCTGGGCCTGCCCGACCGCCGGCTCGTCACGGCGCTCGTACGGCCGCCACTGACGGTGGCCGACGGGCGGATCACCACGACGGGCCGCGTCGTCGCCGGGACCGCGGCGCTGCCCGCTCCCGTCGCCCGGGCGGTGCGTGCCCTGCTGGACGACCTCGCCGAGGCCCCGTTCCAGGCGCCGGAGGCCGGGCGGCTGGCCGCGCTGGGGCTTGGGACGCGCGAGCTCGCCGCCGCCGTACGCGCCGGGGCGCTGCTGCGCGTGGCCGAGGGCGTCGTGCTCGCGCCGGGCGCCGACGCGCGGGCCGCGGCGCTGCTGGCCCGGCTGCCGCAGCCGTTCACGGTCAGCCAGGCCAGGAGCGCGCTCGGCACCAGCCGCAGGGTCGCGGTGCCGCTCCTGGAACACCTCGACCGCACGGGCCTCACCGAGCGGGTGGACGAGGTCCACCGCCGGTCACTGTGAGGAGTCGGTCATCGTGAGGTCATCGTGAGGCGACGTCGCGCTTGCCTGCGGCGGGGTTGCCGGGGTCGACGCCGAAGCTGATGATCCGCTGCGGATGGACGCGGATGATCGGGCCGGACAGCGGGGCCTGCGAGCCGGCGGGTTCGGTGAGCGCCTCGCCGTGCCCGCGTATCTCCAGGCAGCGCACCTGCCAGGGATCGACGGACGGGAGGTCGTCCACGACGAACGCCACCTTGCCGTTCGCCAGCACGTTGCGGAACTTGCGGCTGGCCGCCATGTCGCGTCCGCCGATGTCGATCGTCTGCAGCTCGCGGTTGTAGCGGAACCCGACCGGGCTCACCTGGAGGGTGCCGTTCGGATGGAGCGTGGCCAGGCGCCCGATGCGCTGACCGCCGAGGTACTCGATCTCGCGCTCTGTGAAGATCATGCGCTCATCCCAATCATGTGGTTGATTGACGTTTGTCATTCAACTACATGATTGGCTAGGGTGCGACGCATGGCTTCAACACCACGGCGCGCGCCACAGGAGCGCGGGAAGGCGGCCGAACGGACCCGCGAGCGGATCCTCGACGCGGCGGTCGAGGAGTTCGGCGCGAAGGGATACGCCGGAGCCCGTACGGCCGCCATCGCGGCGCGAGCGGGGGTCAACCAGCAGCTCATCTCGTACTATTTCGGCGGCAAGCAGGGGCTCGTCGAGGAACTGCGGCGCAGGTGGGCGCGGGCGCAGGAGAGCGTGACGCCGCCCGGCGCGACGTACGCGCAGAGCGTGGCGGCCCACCTCGACGCGACGCTGGACAACCCGGACTGGTCCCGGCTCGTGGTCTGGCAGGCGCTGGGGGACAGCCCGGCCGCCGCCGGCGACGACGAATGGGCGGCGGCGCAGCGGGCCCGGCTGCGCCAGGCCGTGGAGCGGACCCGCCGGCGCCAGGAGGACGGCGAGATCACCGGTGAGCTGGACGCCGAGTTCGTCCTGCTGGTCGCCTACGCGCTGGCCTTCGCGCCCATCGCGTTGCCCCGGATGGTGGAGGGGATCGTCGGCGTCGATCCGCTGTCGAAGGAGTACCGCGAGTGGGTCGTCGGCCAGCTGGCCGCGATGACGAGGAGAGACTCATGAGCAGGACGGTCGTGTTCTCCGCCTACGGCGGCCCGGAGGTGCTCGAGGTCGCCGAGACGGAGCCGGACGAGCCGGGGCCGGGCGCGATCAGGGTCCGGGTGCGGGCGGCGGGCGTGCAGCCGTTCGACGCGCTGTTCCGGAGCGGGGGCGCCCACGCCTACGTGCCCGCGACGTTCCCCCAGCGGCTGGGCAACGAGTTCGCGGGTGTGGTCGACGCCGTGGGGGAGGGCGTCACCGGCGTGGCCGCGGGCGACGAGGTCGTCGGCTGGGCGATGCTCGCGTCGTACGCCGAGCACGTCGTCGTCCCGGCCGGCCAGGTGGTCGCGAAGCCCGCGTCGATGCCGTGGCCGGAGGCCGGGGTGCTGTCGGCGTCGGGGCAGACCGCCGACACCGCGCTGGGGAAGCTGCGCGTCGGCGCCGGTGACACCCTGCTCGTGCACGCGGCGGCCGGCGGGGTCGGCACGTTCGCCGTGCAGATCGCCCGCGCGCTCGGGGCGACGGTCATCGGCACCGCGAGCGAACGCAACCACGCCTACCTGCGCGACCTCGGCGTGATCCCCGTGGCGTACGGCGACGGGCTGGCCGAGCGGGTGCGGGCGGCCGCCCCGGACGGAGTGGACGCCGCGCTCGACGCGGCCGGGACCGTGGAGGCGCTGGAGGTCTCGGCGGCGCTCGTGGCCGACCGCACCCGGACCGGCACGATCGCCTACCAGCCCGCCGCCGAGCGGATCGGCGTCCAGCGGCTGGGCACCGAGCGCTCCGCGGACCGGCTCGCCCGGCTGACGGCCCTGTACGAGAAGGGCGACCTGAAGGTGCGGATCCAGGAGGCGATCCCGGTCGAGGAGGCGGCGCGGGCGCACCGGCTGATCGAGACCGGCCACACCACCGGCAAGCTCGTTCTGATCTTCTGAGCGGCCGGTCGCGCGGTCAGCCCTCGGCGACGGCCGCGATGAACCGGTCCACCGCCGTGGCGACCGCGTCCGGCGCCTCCACGGGCAGCGGGTGCCCGCTCCCGGCGACGACCTCCAAGCGCGCGTGGGGAAATGCCGCCCAGGCGCTGGCGGGACGGGCACAGCGGCCGTCACGCCCTGAGCTCACCGCCGAGGGGAGAGGAGGGGTAACCCGGCACCCCGCCGCGTACCCTCCACGGCTCGTGGACCAGGTCGCCGGGCAGCGACGCGAGTTCGGGAACGTAGCGCCGCACGTACTCCCCTTCCGGGTCGAATCTCTTCGCCTGCCGCAGCGGGTTGAGCGTGCGGTAGGGCCGGGTGTCGTTGCCCGTCCCCGCGACCCACTGCCAGTTGCCGCAGTTGTTCGGCATGTCGCCGTCGAGCAGCCACTCGGCGAAGTGCTCAAGCCCGGCCCGCCAGTCGATCCCCAGCCGTTTGGTCAGGTAGGAGCCGGTGATCAGGCGCACCCGGTTGTGCATCCAGCCCTCGGCGCGAAGCTGGCGCATGCCCGCGTCCACGATCGGAATCCCGGTCGCGCCCTCCCGCCAGGCGGCCTCGGTCTCCTCGTCGCGCCGCCACTCCACGTCCCTCGGCCGGTAGTCGCGCCGGCCCATGTCGGGGAAGGCGTCGACGACCTGGTAGTGGAAGTCGCGCCAGCACAGTTGCCTGACGTACTCCTCGCCGCCCGGCCGTTCGCAGGCGCGGTCCACCACCTCGGCCGGCGACACGCAGCCGAAGTGGAGGTAGGCGCTGAGCATGGAGGTGCGCCCCGCCATCCGGTCGCGGGTCTCCGCGTAGGAGGCCAGGCCGTCGCCCACCCACCGCTCCAGCCGCCGCCGCGCCTCGCTCTCCCCGCCCCGCACGATCCCGTACGGCTCCGGGGATGCCTCGGACAGGACGCCCGGGTCGACGCCGGGCGGCAGGCACAGGCGGTGGGGTGCGCCGAGGACCGGCCGTCTCGCGGGGGCCGACCAGGCCCGCCAGTAGGGTGAGAAGACCCGGTAGTGGCTCCCGCCGCCGGGTCGCAGCGCGCCGGGGGGCACCACGGTCACGCCGGGGAAGAGGCGGAACTCCAGCCGGTGGGCCCGGCACTCCTCCGCCAGGCGCCGCTCCCGCCGCCGCGCCAGCGGGCTGACGTCCTCGCTCGCCCAGATGGCCGACGCGCCCGCCTCCCCGGCGACCCGTACGGCGTGGGCCACCGGGTCGCCGTGCCGTACGACCAGGTCCCCGCCGAGCGCGCGCAGGGACGACCGCAGGTCGTGGAGGGAGGCGTGGAGGAAGTCACGGCGGTGGCGGGCCCCGATCGCGGGGTCGAACACGAACAACGGAACGACGTGCCGGGCCACGGCGCACGCCTCGGACAGCGCTGGGTGATCATGAATGCGCAGGTCCCGGTTGAACAGCACGACGACGGTCTCCACGCGTACCTCTTCGCCGTCGATCACGCCGACGGTTGCGGCTCCCGAGTAAATCAGGAGATCGTTTCGTCGTACGGCGGAGGCTGCTTCAGGCCGAGACCGAGCGTGCGCATGCTGTAATGCCGAAAAAGCATGGAAAGCTGGTTATTCCCCGGAAATATGAAGGCTATTCACATCGGATGTGGCTAACGGATGACGGATGAAAGGCGGGGGCGGAAACCCGTCCACCGCCGGGTGTGCTCGGTGCGTGAAAACAGAATGAAAGGCCAGGTCATCCGGCTGGCGGGGCAGTGGAAGCGGGTATGATCCGCAACTTCTCCAGACAAGTCGGGAGACGATAACGGTGCCGCGACTGGGCCCCTTTCGGATGACCATATCGGCGTTATTTGCGGCTTATCCTCAACTCAGGATTTCTCTGGTTCTTTTCCTTCCCAACACATCGCAGTCAGTCTAAGATCTCGTTCTATGTATCGGTATGCATCAAGATTTCCTGTTAGGCAAGTGCGATGCCTAAGTCGCAGGGATGCTCTGGCCGAACATGACGCCGTCGTCATCCTCACCCCGATCCGGTGCGCATGAATCCGCCCGCCGGGGATGTGACGCTCGACCCCGGCCGGGGGATGGCATGGGTGGACGAGCACGGCGCCCACCTCGTCGACTACGCCTCCGGCCACCTCGAGTCCGGTCCCATGCTCGCGGCGGTGATCGCCGCGCTGGAGTCGTGTGCCGCCCGCGAACGGCCTGGGAACGTTTCAGACCGGGCCTGGCTGCTGTCCGCGCTGCGCCGTGAGGTCGCCACCGGCCCGGGGCGGGGATTCCTGCCCGGACCCGGTCCCGGCGGGCCCGACCACCTCGCGGTGCGGCGCGCGTGGCGCCTGGCGGACCCCCTGGGCGCGGAGACGCTGCTCCTGCTCTACCGCCACGAACTCCCGCTTCGGGATCTCGTGTACGTGCTCGCCCTGCCGCTGAAGGAGGCCGGCAGGCTCATCGCGCGCACCCAGGACGTGGTGGAGATCCTCGTGAGCGGGCTGGACGGCCTCGCCCGGGGTCGTCCGATCTGCCCGGAGATCGCGCCGCTGGCCGCCGCCGTCTTCCCGGACGAGCACGGCGAGGCGGCCGACTTCGGCGCCGCCCGTACGGCGCTGCTCCGGCACATCGTGACGTGCGTGGTGTGCAAGCGGCCCATCAACATCCGGTACACCGTTCCGCAGATCCTCTCCCGTCCTCCGGTCGCCGACCTCACGCCCGAGACCAGGCAGCGGCTCCTGGACGCCCTGAACAGAGCCAGGCCCGCACCGGCGGAGCGGACGGGGCATCGGCCTCCCTCGTCGTTCGGCATGCCGCTGTCCGCTCCCGTGGACACCGCGCCCGCTCCCGCCATCCCCGCACCGGCGTTCCCCGCGTCGTCTCCGGCCGCTCCGCCGCTGGTGCCGCCCGATTCCGGCCTGTCGCCGGCCGTGTCCCGTGAGGAGTCCCGCCCGCCGTCCAGGGAGGACAGAGCGCACAGGGAGGACAGGGAGGTCACGAGACCCGGCCACGTGATCCCGCCCGCGCAGCCGGAGGCGCCGCGTCCTGCCGGCCCTGCGGCCGACACTGTGGCGAACCCTGTGGCGAACCCTGTGGCGAACCCTGTGGCGAACCCTGTGGCGAACCCTGTGGCGAACCCTGTGGCGAACACCGCGGCCGACACTGCGGCTGGCGCTGTCGCCGGGGCTGGGGCTGGCGCTGCGGCCGGTGCCGGGCCCGAACTGCCGGAGCGCCCGGTGCGGGCCATCTCCCAGGAGGACACCCAGCCGAGCCTGCCGTGGCCGCCGGGGACGCTGAAGTCACGCGGCGCGCGACGGCCCAACCCGTTCCCCGGGTCGGGCGCCTCCGTATCGCCTGGGTCCCGTGGGGCCACCGGCTCACCCGGCTCACCCGCGTCGCCGGGGTCGCCGGGCGCGGGCTCGCCCGGGCCTGCCGGGCCGGCCGGGTCAGTCGGGCCGGTTGGGCCGGTTGCCGGGTCGGCGGGGCCGACCGGGGCGGCACGGGGGGCACACCCGGCCTCCGTAGAGGGCGGCGCGCTGCCGCCGGGACAGGACACGCCTCTCTACAACGCGCTGCTCTCGCAGATCAGGGCGAGGGAGGCCCTGGCGCATGCCGCCGAGGCGGTTCCCGCCCCCACCCCCGCCTACGCCGCCGATGTCGCCGACACGGCGGGGGAGGCGGACCTCACCCACAGGCCGCTCGCCGGTGCGCAGATCAGGATCGTCGAGGTCCTGGCCCGGGTCGGCACGCTGCTTCGGGCGACCGCCTTACGGATCGTCATCGTCGTCGTCGCGGGGGCGGCGGGGACGGTGGCGGGAATCAACCTCTTCGCTCCTGCCCCCCAGTCCCAGAAGGGATCGCTGGAGGCGAGCGCCGCGCAGACGTCCGCCGATCCGCCGGGAACGGGGACGGGCGCGAACCCCCGGGCGGCGGACGGCGTAGCGACAGAGGGGGCGGCGACCGGCGGGACCACGGCGGGCGGTGCGGCGGTGGGTGAGGGCGCCACGAGTACGGCCTCGGGCACGCCGCGGGCCACGGTGACGGCGACCGCCGCGGGGGGCGCCACAGCCGGAGGTGCCGCGCAGCCCGGCGGGCAGAGCACATCGCAGTCCGGCGGACAGAGCACCGCGGCCGGGGGTGCCGCGCAGCCCGGTGGGCAGGGCACCGCGCAGCCTGGCGGGCAACAGGGCACCGCGGCCGGGGGCGCCGCAGGCGGGGGTGCCACGCGGCCCGATGGACAGGGCGCCGCCCCGGACACCCCCGCATCTCCCGGCGCCTTCCTGATGGGCGCCTGGGGCGTGCAGGCGCCGTCCGTCGTCACACTCGACGCGTTCGGGAGGGGGACCCTCACTCTCTCGACGACCTCCGGAAAACCCGTGAAATGGCGGATATCGGCTCCCGGCCTGGTGGTCGAGCCGTCCAGTGGAACGCTCAAGCCCGGGCACACCGACGTGCTCACCGTGCGCGCGTTGCGCGTCCGCTACTGGTGCGGGGTCCCCTCGCCCGTGACGGCGCCGCTCGAACTGCATGCCCCGAAGGGCAAGGGCACCGCCACCGTGCGCTGGAGCACCTGCTGACCACCGCCGTTTCCTCCCGTCCTCGGTGAAAGGACCCTTATGACCGAGATTCGCACTTCGGCGCCCACTCCCGCCGAGCAGTTCCCGGAGAGCGTGCCTCTCACGGCAGAACATCTGTTGACCAACCGCCGTATAGAGCCCACCGGCGGATGGAGGCGGCTCGTCTACCAGCTCTCCGGCGGCCGGATCATCCCCTCGGAGTCGGCGGCGGAGCTGGAACGGCGCACGCTGATCGCCCAGGCCCAGACGCCCGTCGCCAGCGGTCACCACAGGATCGCGGTCATGAGCCTGAAAGGCGGGGTGGGGAAGACCACGACGACGGCGGCGCTGGGCAACACGCTGGCCTCGCTGCGCGGTGACCGGGTGATCGCCATCGACGCCAACCCCGACAGGGGGACGCTCGGCATCAAGGTCAAGTCGGAGACCGCGGCGACGATCCGGACCCTGCTGGCCGAGGCGCCGCACATCGTCCGGTACGCCGACGCCCGCGCGTTCACCTCGCAGTCGTCCGCCCGGCTGGAGGTGCTCGCCTCCGACACCGACCCGGCCGTCAGCGAGGCGTTCAACGCCGAGGACTACCGTACGGTCGCCAATCTGATCGAGCGTTACTACTCGATCTGCATCACCGACTGCGGCACCGGGCTCCTGCACGGCGCCATGGGCGCCACGCTGGAGCTCGCCGACCAGATCGTGCTGGTCACCATGGTCGCCGTGGACGGCGCGAGCTCGGCCGCCGCGACCCTCGACTGGCTCACCGCCCACGGCCACGGCCACCTCGTCAAAAACGCCATCGTCGTGCTGAACGCGGTCGAGCCCAAGTCACACGTGGACGTCGACCTGCTCGAACGCCACTTCGCCGGACGCTGCCGCACGGTGGTGCGGGTGCCGTTCGACCCGCATCTCAAGGAGGGCGCGGAGGTCGACCTTGCCCGGCTGCGGCCCACCACCCGTGGCGCTTACCTGCGCCTCGCCGCGGCTGCCGGGCAGGCGTTCTCGCAGCGGCAGGACCGGAGCAAGTAGTGGGACCGGTCATCCCCGATCCGGCGCTCGACTGGGACCTGGGACCGCCGCGACGGTGGGATCCCCGGCACCTGATCGTCGCCGTCGCGGGGGTCGTCACCGTCATCGCCGTCGCGGTGATCGTGCTGCAGACCCGGCACGCCGAGGCGCCGTCCAGGCCTGCGCGCGTCGCCGCGCCGTCCGTCGCGATGGCGGCGCCCACCGGTCACGAGGGCGACGGAGGCTACCCCGTCGGCTTCCCCCACACCGAGATCGGGGCGGCGTCCGCCGCGGCCGCCGCCCTGGAGGCCGCCTGGACGCTCGACGTCGGCCAGGCGGAACAGGCGGCCGCGCTGTACGCCCCGCCGGACCAGCGTGAGGCGGCACGCGAGGGTGCCCGCGACGCCGTACGCGGCTGGCGGGAGACCCTCGGCCTTCCCGCCGAAGGCGAACTCCCCGCCGGGGCGGCCCTGCGGACGCAGACGATCGGCGTCCAGTGGAAGGTCCGCTCCGAAGAGCAGGTGCAGGTCTCCGTCCTGGTGCAGGTGACGGCGACCAAGGGCGCCGGTGCCACCGGCCCCGTCTACTCCAGCCCCTACGCCATGAGCCTGCTGATGGCGTGGAAACCCGACATGCGCGGTGCGGACAAGGGCGACTGGGTGAACATCCCCGACCCGACGCCTCCGTCCGTGCCCGCAGCCGCTCTCCCAGGGACGCCCGAGTTCGCCGCGGCGGGCTGGAAGTCCCTCATCGGTCCCCGGCCCACTCCCTAGATCGAGGAAGAGCCCCTCAATGACCCCCCGAATGTCCTCCCGGCGCGCCACCCTGGTCTCCGGCCTGCTCCTGGCCGCGGTATCCGCGACCGGCGGCGTCGTCGTCGCGCAGCCCTGGACCGCCGTGGCCGAGCCCGGCCGGGACGCCCCCCCACCGATAGAAGGCGCCGCCCCGCCGGCCGCGCCCACCTCCGACGAGCCCGGCGACGCCTCGTCGTACTCGTCTGATTCGACGTCCGATTCGGCGCCGGATTCCTCGTCGGGCGGCTCCGACGGCGTGCGTGACAGCGCGCATGACGACGCCGCGATCGCCCCGGACGACGCCGCCCCCGAGAGACGGACGGCGGTCAAGGCCGGCTCGGGTTCCTCCGGCGGATCGTCCGATGCGGCCCGCGACTCCTCCGGCGCCTCCCGTCGCTCCTCGCGCGGTTCCGACGGTGCGTCGGGTGCGGAGCAGAGTTCGTCCAGCGATCCGGGTGATTCGTCCGGCTCGGCGCACGACGACTCCTCCGAGGACACCGCCGACGTGCCCGACGACACCACGATCGCACCGGGCCACGCCGCGAACGGGCCCGACGGTGCCAGGAACGCATCACGCGGTGCCGGGGGCGCGGCCGGCGACGCCGCCCCCGAGAGACGGACGGCGGTCAAGGCCGGTTCGGGTTCCTCCGGCGGATCGTCCGATGCGGCCCGCGACTCCGCCGGTAGCTCCGACGGCTCGCCGGGGAGGTCGCACGAGTCCGCTCGATCTTCCTCCCGTTCGTCCGGCGACGCCCCGGACACCGGGTCGGGCGGCACCTCCACCCGCGACAGGACGGCCCACGAGTCGCGTGACCAGGACCGCCAAGGCCGAAGCCCCGTTACGGGCGACCGGGCGGCGCGCGAGACCCGTGATCAGGACCGCCAAGGCCGAAACCGCCCCACGGGCGACCGGACGGCTCGTGAGACCCGTCATTACGGCCACCGGTCCGGGTGGACCAGTGCCGACCGGCCGGTCGGCACCTCGCGCCACGCCGGCAACGGCCGCGCCGAAGGCTCCACCCCGCCTCCGGCCACTCCGTCGCCGTACACGCCCGGTGGTACGGCGACGCCGCCCGTGTCCTCGCCGTCGGCTCCGCAAGGACCCGTCCCCACCGCGAGCAGCGCTCCCATGACGAGGGCACTGTCCGCGCCGATGGGGCTGAGCAAGCCGGAGCCGAACGGCGGGCCGAGCGCGGCGGCTCCGACGCCGACGGCGGGCGGTGCCACCGCGACTCCCGGCCAGACCGGCCAGACCGGCCAGACAGGCCAGGGGGTGCCGGCGCCGACCGCGAGCAGCGGGCCCATCGCGACCGCGCCCAAGGCGGGCAGTGGGCCCACCACGACCCCGATACCGCAGGCCAGCCCCCTCGCGACCGTCTCGGTGGGTGTCTCGCCCAACCCTGGCTCCACGGCCACCGCTGGACCGACCGACAAGCCGACCGACAAGCCGAAGCCGACCGACAAGCCCACCTCGAAGCCGACGGACAAGCCGAAGCCGACGGACAAGCCCACCTCGAAGCCGGCCGACAAGCCGAAGCCGACGGACAAGCCGACGCAGCAGCAGGCTCCGGAGCCCAAGCCGAGCGCGACCGTCACCTCGACCGCGCTTCCCGCCGCCACTCCGCCCGCCGCCACTCCGCCCGCCGTCCCGCAGGCCGGCGATACGGCGGCGCCGACACGGACGGCCCTTCCGCCCGCGACGCCCACGGTTCCCGCGGTTCCCACGGCCGTGCCGACGTCCTCGGACAGCCCGGCGTGGGGGATTCCCGCGCCCTCGCTCACCGGCCGGTCCGCGGCGGTGCCGCCTCCCGCGGGCGGGCAGCCGCCGACCGCGCCGATCGCGATCCCGGGATATCTGCCGCTGCCGCCGCTGGTCGCCCAGGCGCATGATCGATGCGGGGACGACGGCACGGACGGCTGCTGGAGCCTGGCGCCCTGGCGGAGCCGTACGTCCGGGCACTCCCACGAGTTCTCGGGCGGCGGGCAGACGGGCGGCACGGCGACGCCGCGGTGGGCCTTCGCCCCGCCGAGCGTGAAGTCGGGCGTGCCCAGCCCGTCGGGCGTCCCCGGCGCGTTCAGCGCGCCGTTCGCCGGGTTCGCACTCGCGGCGGAGGAACCGGACGCCGGCCGGGCCGGGTGCTGGGCCTTCAGCCCCTCCGCCCACTGCGCGAGATGGGACTGACCGTGCGCCGCTGACCACGTGTTATGCCGTCACCGTCCCGGGCAGGCTGCACCGCATGGAGCACATGGCGGAGGACCCGGCCACGGTGACGGCGGTCACGGTGACGCCCTGCGAGGACGGCCCGCTGCTGGTGCGCGGGCCGTTCACGCTTGTGACGCAGGACGGGCGGCGCATCGATCCGGGCAGGACCACGGTGGCGCTGTGCCGCTGCGGCCGGTCCTCGACCAAGCCGTTCTGCGACGGCTCTCACAAGGCGGGCGGCTTCCGCGCGACGAGCGAGCCCGACCCGACCGGCTGACGAAGCCCGGCCGCCGTCCGGCAAAGCCCGATCCGAAGGGGCGGACGCCTAGAGTGCCCGGCGGCGGAGCCGGCGCGTCGAGTGCGCGGCGACCCGCAGGCGCCGCCCCGCGTACGGCACGCCGCCGAGCGCGAACCTGGCGGCCAGAGCCGCCCAGCTGCAGGTGGCGCGTTCGAGCACCCAGACCGGCGCGAACAGGCTGGCCGTGGCGGGGAAGACCCGGCGGCCTCCGGCGCGGCGGCGTCCGATCTCCGCCAGGCCGACCGCCGCCACCGCGCTCGCCGCGATCAACTCCGGCCGCCGTCGCCACAGAGCCGCGCCCACACAGGGGAGGACGGCGAGGAAGACCGCCATCCGTGCGGGCTGCGCCAGGTCGTCGTACGCCTGCCGGACCCGCTGGGACCAGAACCGGCGGGCGTCGGGCGGCAGGCGTCGCACGTACAGGTCGAGCGGGCGGACCTCCCGGCCGCCGTGGGCACGGACCGTGCGGATGAGTTCCAGGTTCTCGAACAGCACGTCACCGTCGTAGCCGCCCATCTTCTGGAACGTCGAGCGGCGTACGCCGAAGGTCCCCGGATAATCCGCCCCGAGGCCGCGATTGAGCAGGGTGCGGGCGCTGTCCCAGCGGGCGTGCCAGGGGAGCGGGCGGAAGTGGTTCTGCGGGCGGACGAGGTCGGCGTGGTCGAGCAGGGCGTGGACCCGGGCGAGCGCGCCCGCGTCGTAACGCACGTCGTCGTCGGCGATGACAACGTGCTCGCTCCGGGCGCGGCGCATGCCGGTGAGCACGCCCGCCACCTTGCCGTTCGCGACCGTCAGGTCGTCGTCGGGCCGCACGTGCTCGGCGATGCCGCGCCACAGGCGCGCGTGCCCTTCGAACAGCGGCGACGGCGAGCCGTCGACCACCACGATCCGGGCGTGCCGGGACAGGCCGCGCAGGTAGCCGGTCAGCTCCGCCAGCCCGGCGTCGTCGTGCCAGCGCAGCGGCAGCACGTAGTCGATCTCCGTTGTGACAGGGCCCGGCTCTGTGACGGAGCCGGAATCTGTGACGGGGCGCGACTCTGTGACGGGGCCCGGCTCGGGCGGGCGGCGGCCGCGCGTGGTCATCGCATCGTCACCTCGGCGTCGGCCCGCCACTCCGCCTCCCACAGGGAGCTGCGCCCCTCCTGCCAGCGGCCCAGCAGATGCTCCGCGAAGAGCCGGTCGAGGGTCAGCGCGCAGGCGGCACCGTACAGGATGTCGCCGGTCAGGCCGGGGTGTTCCGCGGCGAACGCGCCGCACATGTCGTGCGCGGCGATCTGCTCGTGTACGGCGTCGGCCTGCACGTGCTCGTCGTAGTAGCGGCGCGCGCCGGCGTCGCCGCCCAGCCGCCGCAGGCCCTGGCTGTAGCGGCGGTTGGGGAGCGACGAGGTCATCTCGAACGCCGCGAGGTGCCCGAGGAGCGCGCCCCGGTGGTGGCGGTGCAGCCCGAACAGCGACATGACGTTGCTGATCGCGAGCGTCACGCCGGGGACGCTGCCCAGGTAGGCGCCGTAGGAGTCGTCGAGGCCGAGGCTCCGCATGGTCGCGCGGAACAGCTCGGCGTGCATGCGCTCCGGCCTGCCCCCGCCGTACTCGTCGGACTGGATCTCCACAAGCGCGGCCTTCGGCCGCCCGAGCAGGCGCGGGATGCCCCACGTGTGGGGGTCGGCCTCCTTGAGCTGGTAGATCGACCGGTGGACCACGAACTCGCGGAACTGCGCGGCGTCGCCCCTCCCACGCAGGTACGCCGACAGGGAGGGACCGTCGTCGGCCGCCACCAGCGCCGCCAGGGCCCGGGGCACCTCCCGCGGCGGCGGAGCGGGCGGGCGGGACACGCGCCCGGCCAGCCACCCCTCGAACCACGTCTCCAGGCGCTCCCGCAGGGCCAGCACCGACGGGTTCCACTCCCAGCGGTCGTCGACGCCGTCGAAGCCCTGGTAGTGCAGCTCGTAACAGACGAACAGCGCGAGCTGGGCGTCCTCGTCGCCGCACGAGTCGCCGCATGAGCCGCCGCGCGGGTCGCCGTACGGATCGGCGGGGGGCGGGCCGAAAGCGTGAGGCGGCCGGGCCAGCTCCGCGAAGAGCCGGTCGGTGAGCGGGCCTCTGGGCGCGGGTAACTGCATCAGCTCTCCAGCAGGCGGTAGACGGACACGTGGGCGCGGCTGTCGTCCGTGAAAGGGGCGCCGGACCAGTCGGCCCAGCGGTGCTCCCGCGCCATCCCCGCGAGGCGGGCCATGAGGTCCAGCTCGCACGGCCAGGCGTAGCGGTGGTTGGCCGGCAGCAACCGCAGGCCGTCCGCGGTCATCCGCAGTTTCGTCGTGTGCATGAACTGCTCGGCCGGGCTCAGCCGGGCGGCCTCGACGACGACCTCGTCCTCGCCGAGCGACAGCAGCCGCAGTGCCGTCCGGTCGCGGAAGGCCGCGGGGTCCGGCACCCACGCCTCGATCACGAAGCGCCCCCCGGGCCGCAGATGGGCCGCCGCGTTGTGGAAGCACCGCACCTGGGCGTCCTGGGAGGGCAGCGCGAAGACGGTGTTGACGGCCAGCAGGACGAGCGCGAAACGCCCCTCGACCCGCACCTTGGAGAAGTCGCCCACTGTGACAGGAATGCGGTCACCGCCGGGTTTGCCGCGAAGGACCGCCACCATGTCGGGCGACCCGTCGACACCCGCCACGGCCAGGCCGCGGGCGGCGAGAGGGAGCGCCAGCCTGCCGGTGCCGATCCCGAACTCCAGGACGGGCCCTCCCTCGGCCAGCCGGAAGACGCGCTCGACCGCCGGACCGGCGGGCAGGTGCTCCACCATCTCGTCGTAGATGTCGGCGATCGTCCGCCCGTACGCGGACGCATCGAACTCCCCCATGCGTTCCCCCCAACACGACCGGCACGCGCCATGGGGCTGCCGGTCGGCCCGTCACGCCCCCAGGTCGCGGGCGACCGTGTCGAGCCGGTCCGCGAGCTCGCCGAGCCGCCGGTCGTCCACCGGGCCGTCTCCCAGCAGGCTCTCCAGGTCGCGCCTGCCGGCGATCACGAGGCCCTCGGCGCGCGGCTCCGGCACGACCTCACACCGCCCGCCCACCAGTACCAAGGTCGCGTCGGGCGACGGCGACTCCAGCAGCGCCCGGACCTCGTCCCGGCCGACGACACCCCTGACATCTCCTTCCGGCCCCGATCGCCCCCCTCCGCCTACCCCTGCGACCTGGCCGTACACACGCCCGCGCTCAGGGCCCGTCGGTGGGCAGCAGCGTGCCGAGGGGTCCCAGGTCGAGGTTGAGGTCGGAGGGTGAGAGGTCGAACCGCTCGCACAACTCGGTCATGGCCTCCTCCAGGCGCATCAGCGTCAGGCCGAGTGTCTCGACCTGCTCGTCGGACAGGTCGCCCTGGTCCATCCGCCGGATGGCCTGCCGTTCCACGAGCTGGCGCACCAGCTCGACGAGTGTCAGCACGAGACGGCTCAGGTCGCGCCGCACCGCCTCCGGGTCGGTGTTCAGCCGCCAGGGGCTGCCCCTCCCGGCTTCCGCGTCCCGCTCACGCCGGCCCTGCTCCCACTGGTCCTGCTCCCACCGATCCGCGCCGCCAGCCTCGGTCTCCACACCCATCCGCCACGGTCCAGCCCCGGTGCCCCACGGAGCGCTCCCGGCCTCACCACCGCTCATCCTCGATCTCCCTCCTGCCGCCGAGGTCGTCCGCCCCCGTGTGCGGCTCACCGAGCGGGTCGAACGGCTCGGTGCCGCGTACGGAGCCGAGCAGCGCCCGCAGGGAGATACGGACGAGGTCGATGTCGGCGATCGACAGCACGATGTCGCCGGTGATCACCACGCCGCCCGCGAGCAGCCGGTCGAGCAGGTCGACGAGCGCCACACGCTCGGGCGGCAGGCGCCCCTCGGCGGCGAGGGCGGCGCCCCGCGGCCGCTCCGGCAGGTACGCCGGGGTCCCGCCGGGCGTCATCGCACGCCCCCGGCACGGCCCGCCCCGAGGTCGATCGAGGTGAAGGAGTAGGGCGCCCACGGGCCCGTGAGCTCGACGTCCAGGAACCGGTCGCGGAAGCCGCCGAGCACCGCCGCGAACTCCTCCTCGCGGGCCGGATCCACCAGGTAGGCGCCGTTGAGCACCATCGACTCGCTCCGACCGGACAACTGGGGGTCCTGCGGGCGGTGGCGGCGGCTCGCCACGGCGACCTGTCCCAGCTCGGCGTGCAGGAGCTCGGCCCGCTCGGCCGCCGCGCGCCACAGGTCCTCCCTGCCGCGCAGGCTCTCCTTCTTCCGGCGCAGGTAGGCCATGCCGGGGCTGTCGCCACCGGCCGCGGCCGCGGCGGCGGCCGCGGGCGCGGGAGAGGGGGGTGGTGTGTCCCGGCGCAGGTAGGCCTTGACGCCCCACTCCCGCCGTCCCGCGACATGCGACAGGATCTCCGCGAAGTCGTCGTGCCGCCGGTCGAGGAGGTCGCGGACCTGCTCCTCGCCGGTGTAGACGGTCACGAGGCGCACGGGGGCGGTCGGCCCGGCGGCCGCCAGCGCCTCGACGACCCGGTGGTGGGCGCGGGCGACTCCCTCCACCCAATCGAGGTCCTCCAGCGAGCGGCGCAACGGTTCCTCGCCGAACCGGTCGAGGGGCACGTCGCTGACGTGGGCCACGAGCCCGCCGCAGGACACGGTCCGCACCGGGCCGTCCATGACGCCGCGCAGGTCGCGGGGGGGCTCCCCGCCGGACGTCACCGCGTACAGGTAGACCCCCCGGCCGAGGTTCTCACTCACGGCCGGGCTCCGTTCGGCCGAGGCGGCCGAGCCGCCGGGTGCGGGCCTCGGCTTGGCGGTCGCCCCGCCGCTCACCCGTGCGTTCTTCCGCGCGTCCTTCCGCGCGTTCTCCCTTGCGTTCTCCCGCGCGCTCGTGCGCGCGCTCGCCCGGTTCGAGTTCCGTCCGCTCCTCCCAGGCGAGCAGGCGCTCCTCGACCGCGCTCAGCCGCTCGCGGAGCCGGCGGTTCTCCTCGACCAGTTCGCGGTCCCTGCCGCTGAGCCACGGGTCGCGCTCCCACCAGTCGATGCCGATCTCCCGTGCGGTGTCGACCGAGGCGATGACCAGTCGCAGCTTGATGGTCAGCAGCTCGATCTCCAGCAGGTTCACCCGGATGTCGCCGGCGATCACGATGCCCCGGTCGAGCACGCGTTCCAGGATGTCGCCCAGGTTGGTCGACTCCCGGCCCATCACGGTCGGCGGCGCGTACGACGACTCGCGCAGGATGGGACGCGAGCGGGGATCGGTCATAGCCCACCGCCGTAGGCGCCCGCGCCGCGCCGATAGGTCCGGGTGCGCCGGTAGGACATGAGGTTTCCCTCGTCGTCCACCATGCACTCGTAGACCGACAGCATGTCGCTGGTGGACGGGATCCTGCGGTCCTCCACGACCTCGACGTCCACCAGCCAGCCGTTCTCCACGGGCTCCACCGACGTGACCCCCTCCGTGTCCTTGGAGGTCAGATCCGCGATGTAGCGCAGGCCGAGCCGTCCGGCGGACACCGCGTTCAACGCGGCCCGGCGCCGGCGCGGCTCGGCACCGCGCTCATCTCTGCGCTCATCTCTGCGCTCGTCCTCGTCTTCCTCGGACTCGTCGTACGGCCCGTCCTCCTCGACGGGCATGCCCGAGGAGGCCCGCCGCCCGTACGGCGCGGTGTCCTCGTCGTAACGGACTCTCCGCCGGGGAGGCATGGGACGATCACCCTCTCCGCGGGCCGCTCATGAGCCTGAGGATCTCTTCCACGGCCTGGGCCTCCTCCTCTTCGGAGATCTGGCCCGAGCGTCTGGCCTCCTCGATGGCCTCCAGCCGCCGCCGGACCGCCGCCGGATCCCTCAGCTCATGCTCGACCTGCTGCTGGATCAGCTCGCCCAGCCGGATGACGCCGTGGACCGGGGCGAGCGGCCAGGTGAACAGCATGCTGATCAGTCCCACGGCGGCCTCCCCTCATGAGTCAGGTGGTGACGAAGTCGTACGGTGCCATCGGCCCGAGCAACCGGACCTCGACCCGGTCTCCCCACTCGGAGCGCAGCTCCCCGACGACGCGTTCGAAGTCGGCCTGGCGGTCGTTCTCCACGAGGAACGCGACGTGCGCGGCGTCCCGCTCGTGGCTGGGGTCCCGGACCACCGCACCGACGGTGCAGGGCTCGAAGCGTTCGACGACCGCCCGGGTGTCGGCCTCGCGTTTCGCGGCGATGATCTGCGTGATCAGCTCGCCGAGGCGGATCCGTTCGTTGCGCGTCACCTCTTCCGGCAACTGCCTGATCCGGTCGCGCAGCTGCCTGGCCTCGGCGTTCTCCGTCAGCACCTCGACCAGCACCGGCTGCTCGGCGTACCGCGCCTTGAGGACGAACTGGGCCCGGCCTTCGATCTGCTTCAGCGCTGCCGCGAACGAGTCGTGGTGCGGGGCCAGCAGCTCCTCCACGACCGCTTCCGGCGTGGTCATCACGGCGCCGAACCGCAGGGGGAGCACGGGGACCTCGGCCGCGGCCTCGTCGAGCAGCTGCTCGTGGGCCACCAGGTCCTGGGCGCGGCCGAGGGGGCGGTCCACGTCGACGTCGCTCACCAGAGCGGCGATCTCACCATGCCTGATGATCCTGATCGGGCCGGGAGGATCGCCCACCCCGACGGCGTCCTCGCTGATCTCGACGTCCTCGGGGAGGATGCCGTAGACGTAGCACGCGGTGTTGCGCTGCGGGGCCTCGGCCCGGTCGCCCGCCCCGGACTGCCTCGTGGAGCCCGTCATCTCAGTCCTCCTCCCTTCGACGCCGGCGGGTACGCGGGGCGGGTTCCTCCTCCGCGTAGTTCGCCAAGAGGTCCTGCAGCTTCTCTCCGGCCGCCTCGATCACACCCTGGGCCACGCCCTTGGACTTGCCGCGGGCGATGCTCTGGGGCGCACTCGACAGGAGGTCGGGCAGCCCCTGCTGCTGCGACGCCAGGTCCAGCCGGTTCACCGCCTCGGCGAATCGGAGATAGGTGTCGACGCTCGCGACGACGACACGCACGTCGATGGTCAGGATCTCGATGCCGACCAGTGAGACCCGTACGTAGGCGTCGATCACGAGGCCCTTGTCCAGGATCGTGTCAATGACGTCGGCCAGGCCCGATCCCGACGACCGGCCCGGCAATCCGCCGCCACCCGCCGGTGGAACGGCTACCGTCATGCGCTTCCCCTCCTCGATTCCATGTCGTGTTTCCGATCACTCGCTCCGCCCGCCGCCTGCTGTTCCGCGTTCGCTGCGCTATTCGGGGGGACGGCGGCGCCGGACCAGGGGACGGCGGCGCGGCGGCCGCTCCTCGCCCTCGCCCGTCTCCTCGGCCTGCTCGCCCCTGCGGGCCTGCTCGCCCCTCCGGGGCTGTTCGCCTTCGCCCCGCTCGGCCTCCTCCCCGCGCCGCCTGGCGGGTGCCCGCGAGCCGCGCTCCTCGGGCTCGTCCCCGCGCTCGCGGGTGGCCGGCGGCCTGGTGCGTCCGCCCGCCTTGGCGCCCGCGTAGGCGGGCCTGCGCGCCCGCTCGGGCTCCTCTTCTTCCTCTTCCTCCTCCTCTTCGTACGGCTCCTCCTCGAACTCCTCGGGCTCCTCGCCTTCCTCGGCTTCCTCTCGCTCCTCGGGAGCCTCTTCCTCGGCCTCTTCGGGGGCCTCCTCGCCCCGCTCGCGGCCCTCGCGTTCACGCTCCTCGCGCAGCGCCGTCTCGTGGTCCTTGACGACCTTGCTGTCGCGGATCTCGCCCCGCCAGCCCTCGATCTCGTCGGGACGCAGCAGGGCGTGGGTCATGACGTGCCGTCTGAAGTGCTTGAACTCGAGCCGGACCCGGCGGCCCTGGGCCCGCCAGAGGTTGCCGATGTGTTCGAACAACCCCTGCGGGTGATACTCGATGACGAGCAGGACCCGGGTCATCTCGGGCGTGACCGCGTGGAAGGTCACCGAGCCGTCCGGCCAGCCCTTCGGCCCCTGCGACCGCCAGATGATCCTGCTGTCGGGGACCTGCTCGATGATGGTCGACTCCCACGTGCGGTGGGACCACCAGATCTGGGCCTTCCATCCGAGCTTCTCGTCGGACTTCTGCTCGACCATCTCGACCTTCTTCATGAAGCTCGGGAAGTCTTCGAACTGCGTCCACTGGTTGTAGACCAGGCGGATCGGCGCGCCGATGTCGAGCGACTCGACGATGTTGGTGAGCTTGAGTTTCTTGCCCTTGCGACCCTTGCCCCCGCCGCCCCTGCCGAACAGGCCCTTGATCTTCTCCTTGCCGTACGCCATGAGGGCCGCGCGCACGGGGTGGCCGCCTCCGCCGTCCTCGGTGAGAGCGCTGGTGAGAGCGCCGAGCAGGCCGCCTCCGCCTGTCGCGCCGAGCCGGTCGGCCGCCGACTTGAGCAGGTCCCGGGCGTCCCTGCCACGGGTGAGGCCGCCGAGCAGCCCGCCGAGTGCCTCGCGTCCGCCGCCCTCTTTCCCCGTGAGCGCGCTGAGCAGCCCGGAGCCGCCGTGCTCCACGTAGTCGGTGAGACGGCCGGCCAGACCGTCGATCTTCTCGGCGACCCGGGACAACGCGCGCTCGGCCACGGCGGTGGCGAGGTTTTGGAACTCCTGCCCGAGCCGTTGCGTGGGCAGCGCCCCCTCGTCCGGCCCTCGTTTGCCCTGTGTCCGTTCCGTCTGGTCCGTCTGGGCCCGTTCCCGCGTCTGTTCGGTCATCGGTCTCACCTCCTCCGCAGCACGGGACGGGTGGGACGGATCCGGGGCCGGCGCCGCTCCTCGGGTTCGGGCTCCTCCGCCTCCTCCTCGTACGGCTCCTCCTCGTACTCCTCTTCCTCCTCGTAGGCCTCTTCGGGCTCAGGCTCGCGCTGCTGCGGGCGGCGGCGGGGCACCCGGCGACGGCCCTCCTCCGGACGTCCCTTCTCCTCTTCCTCTTCCTCTTCCTCGGCGGCCCGGCCCCGGCCCTTGGGCTGCCGGAGCGCCTCGGCGCGCTCGTGCAGCTTGTCGCTCAGGCTGTCGATCTGGCGGCTGGTGGCGCGCATGGCGGCCGCCTTGCCGATGTCCAGCAGGTCGCCGCGTACGCGCTCGGTGATCTTGCCAAGGTCGGGGGCGGCGCCGCCGAGGATCTTGGGTACCTGTTCGAGGAGCGCTCCCGCGGCTCCCTCTCCCTTGAGCCGGGCGGCGAGGATGGCCAGCGCGAGCACCAGCGCCAGGCGCAGCTTGTGGTGCCGGCCGAGGTAATAGCCCGCGATGACAGCCAGGGCCACCTTCAGTCCGTCTTTCATGATCGCGCCTCCTACTGGCCGCCCCCCGAAGCGCCGTTCCGGCCATCCGCCCGTCTCGCCGTACGGCGCTGCGATCCGACTGAACGGTATGAATGCCCTAGACGGGGACATAAAAACTCGATCTCGTACATACCGGGCAGTTTTGGTCGGACTTGATCCCTTTCTTAGTGCTGTCCGTTATGGCCCCCGCCGGGCTCGCCCGTCTTGGCGTGTTGGAGGGCTTTCGATGACCCAACCTCGCCCCACCTCGGATGATTACTGTGTGCAAACCGGGTATCACGGGCGTGTATCGGCGGTAAGCAGTACCTACCGCGCGCGTGAAGCGGGGGAGTCACATGACCGAGACCAGAACGTCGACCGCGACCGTCGAGCATGCACCCGGACGGTCCCTCGGAACGCAGGGCGGTTCCAGCCTGGTGACGGAGCGGGGCCGCACGACGATCTCCGACGAGGTGGTCGCCAAGATCGCCGGCATGGCGGCCCGCGAGATCGACGGAGTCCACGACTTCGGCACCGGCACGGCCCGCGCGTTCGGCGTGATCAGAGGTGCGCTCGGCGGGGAGGACGGCGTCACCCGGGGCATGTCGGTCGAGGTCGGCGAGCGACAGGCCGCCGTGGACATCCACCTCATCGTCGAGTACGGCGTCGCGATCCCCGACCTCGCGCAGGCGGTGCGCAGCCACGTGATCCGCGCGGTGGAGCGCATGTGCGGGCTGGAGGTCACCGAGGTCAACATCGCGGTCGACGACGTCCACCTGCCGAGGCAGCAGGAGCCGCAGGCGCCCGCGGACGGGGAGCCGCGGGTCCAATGAGCGCCGTTCCGGAGAGCGCGGGGGCGGAATCCGGCCGCCGGCGGGTCCCGACGCCCGGGCAGGCCGGGCGCGGCTCCCCGGAAGGCCCGCCCCCGGAGCGGGACGCCGGAATGGTGCGGCAGGGCCACGCCGGAGTGGAGGAAGCGGAACATGCGGTCTCCGCCCGCCGTATCGCGGACCGTGTGCTGTCGTGTCCCGACGTCGCCGCCCTGTCCCGAGGACCGTTCGGCGTGGTCGCGACGCACCTGCCCGGTGGCCTCGTCCCCGGCGTCGCCATACGGGACGACGCGATCGAGGTCGAGATCGTCGCCCGGTACGGCAGACCGTTGCCGGAGGTCGCCGAGCTGGTCCGCGACGCGATCGGCGACCTGGCGGCCGGCCGCAGGGTGGACGTGACGATCGCCGACGTGGTCACAGACGACGGTGGAAGGAAGGGATGATCATGGAAGGCTATCCGCTCTGGGGCCTCGCGGGGCTACTGTTCGGCACGGTGCTGGGGGTGGTCGGGGCCTTCGGCGGCCTCAGCGCGTTCATCATCGTCCTGGTCCTCGGCGTCGTCGGGTTCCTCGTCGGCCTGGTGCTCGAAGGCGGCGTGCACCTGCCGCAGATGCACCCCAGACGGCAATGAGCGAGCCCGCGGCGCACGGGACGACGACGATCTCGGACCGCGCCTTCGCGAGGATGGCCGAGAAACTCGCGAGCGAGGACGAGCACGTGACAGGCCCGCCCCACGTGTCGGCGTCGGTGTCCGGGGCGGTCGCGGCGGTCCACTGCGATCTGGCCGTGCGTTATCCGGCGCCGGTGCCGCGGCTGGCCGCGAAGATCCGCGAGCACGTCCGGCGGCGGCTGCGTGAGCTGACCGGCATCGCCGTGGAGAACGTGGACATCGAGGTCGTGGAGCTCGTGCCCGAGCGGAAGTCCGAGCGGAAGTCCGGGCGCAAGCCCGTGAAGGCCCGTGTGAAGTCCCGATCGGAGGGGTGGCGATGAGCGAAGGCCAAGGCCTGTCGGAAAGCGCGCCGCGCTTCGTGCCGATGCGGGGGTTCGAAGACGGGGGAGCCCGCCGGGCCTTCCGGCCCAGCCGGGCGCTGCCGGCCGCGGTCGCCGCGCTGGCGCTGCTCGGGATCGGAGGTCTCACCGCCGTCCACGTGGTCTCCGCGCTGCTGGGGCTACCCGTCAAGCTCGTGCCGTACGACCAGTGGGCCCGGTGGGCGAGCACCACGGCCTGGGACGACGGCCGGGTCCTCGCGGTGGCCTCCGCGCTGGCCCTGATCGGCCTGGTGCTGATACTGATCGCGGCCGTCCCCGGCCGGGGACGGGTGATCCCGCTGCGCACGGGAGACCCCGACCTGGCGGTCGGCCTGCCGCGCCGCGCGCTGGCGCGGGCGCTGAGAGCCAGGGCGAACGAGGTGGACGGCGTGCGCGAGGCCGGAGCGCGGATGCGCGGCTGGCACGCGGACGTGTCGGTCCGGACGGACCTGCGCGACACGGCAGCGCTCGGGGAGCGCGTGCGGGCGGCCGTCGAGGACGAACTGGCCCGGCTCGCCCCCGCCCACCACGTCTCGCTGCATCTGCGCGTCCACGGCCCGTCCTAGGCGAAGGAGGCAGGACCGTGAAGACGAGATCGGGCAAGGGCAACCGGGTGGGCCTGGCGTTGTGCGGCCTGGTTCTGCTGGCCGCGGGCGGTCTCGCGCTCGCGCGGGCGCTGGGCGCGTTCGGCGACGCCGCCGTTCGGGAGCCGGTGGTGGACGCAGGGGCGAGGAACCTCGCGGCGACGGCGCCGTGGTTCTGGCCGGTCGTGGCCGCCATCGGATTCGTGATCGGGCTCATCGGGCTGGCCTGGCTGCTGGCGCTGCTGCGGGTCGACCGGCCGCGGCGGCTGCGCCTGGAGTCGGGCACGTCCGGGGTCACCGAGGTCGACGCGCATCCCGCGAGCGAGGCCCTGGCCGAGCAGGTCAGCGCTTATCCGGAGGTGCGCCGGGCGCACGCCGTGCTGCGCGGGTCGTCCGACGATCCGCATCTCGACCTCGGCGTCTCCGCCGTGGAGCCGGCCGACCTCGGGGCACTGGTCACCCGGTTGCACGACGAGGCCGTCCCGGACCTGCGCACCACACTCGGCCTGCGCCGCCTCCCGGCGATGGTCCGGCTCAACCTCACCGGAGGCCGCCGGACCCGCGAAGTCCACTGAGCGAGCCCGCGGCGGAGGGCGGCACACCCGTTATGCCGCCCTCCGCGGTCGTCACAGGTCGTCTGGCACCCCTTCTGTGATCGGAGGCGCTCATGGTCTCCGGACCGAATGGGAGCCAGCTTGCGGATCACTGCAACGGGCGGCCGGACAGGACCTCGGCGAGGACGGCGGCCTGGCTGTGCTCGACGTCCCTGGTCGCGGTGAGCAGGGTCAGCGGGCCGCTCTCCGTCAGCCGGCGCAGCCGGTCGAGGGCGGCCTGCCGCTCGGGATCGTCCAGCTCGGCGAGGTAGCGGCTGCGGAACTCGGCGAACCTCTCGGGGACGTGGCCGTACCAGGTGCGCAGCGCGCCGGACGGCGCGACGTCCTTGAGCCATTCGTCCAGGTGGGCGGCCTCCTTGGTGAGGCCGCGCGGCCACACCCTATCGACCAGCACCCGTGTGCCGTCCCCGGGCGCGGGATCCTCGTACACGCGGCGGACCGTGACGGACATCGCCCCCACCTCCTCCATCCGCCATACTCCCCGGCGGAGGGCGGCACACGCCGGTGTCCGGGAGCCGGACAGCGCGTGTAACTGAAAGTTTCACTTTCCGTAAGGGCATTGTCGCTGGTCGGGGTTTCGGCCAAGTTGTCGATCAAATCGGTCCATATCGCCCGCCTTGCCCCGATGTCTATGGTCCGGGACATGAAGATGCGAATGATCACGGCGAGCCTCGTCATGCTCGGCTCGGTCGCCGCGTCGCTCGTCGTCGGTCAGGCGGCGCACGCGGACACGACGATCTGCGAGAAGTACGGCAGCACCACCATTCAGGGCGGCAAGTACGTCGTCATGAACAACGTGTGGGGGAGCAGCGCCCCGCAGTGCATCAACGTCACGAACACCGGCTTCACGGTGACGCAGGCGGGGCACAACAACACGGGCGGCACCCCGGCGGCGTACCCGGCCATCTACGCCGGCTGCCACTACGCCAACTGCTCCAGCGGCAGCGGCCTGCCCCTCCAGGCGAGCAACAGCCAGTTCAACACGGTGCAGACCAGCGTCAGCATGAGCTACCCGGGCTCGGGGGTCTACGACGCGGCGTACGACATCTGGTTCGACCCGACGCCTCGCAAGGACGGCCAGAACACCGGTGCCGAGATCATGGTGTGGCTCAACCACACCGGCTCGGTGCAGCCCGTGGGCTCCCGGGTGGGCACGGCGAACATCGCCGGAGGCACCTGGGACGTCTGGGAGGGCAACATCGGCTGGAACGTCATCTCCTACGTCCGCACCTCGCCGACGAACTCGATCAGCTTCGCCGTCCGCTCGTTCTACGACGACGCGGTGAACCGCGGCTACGCCCAGCGGTCGTGGTACCTCACCAGCGTCCAGGCGGGATTCGAGCCCTGGATCGGCGGCACCGGCCTCGCGGTGAACAACTTCTCCTACAGCATCGGCGGCGTGGTCCAGAGCCCCTCGCCGACGCCCACCGTCAGCCCGACCCCCGGCAACGGCGGCGGCGCCTGCCGGGTGAGCTACAGCAAGAACGAGTGGCAGGGCGGCTTCACCGGCAACGTCACCGTCACCAACACCTCCTCGAGCCCGGTGAACGGCTGGAACGTCGGCTTCTCCTTCCCGAACGGCCAGAAGATCACCAGCTACTGGAGCGCCGACATCACCCAGAGCGGATCATCGGTGACCGCGAAGAACCTGTCGTACAACGGCTCGATCCCGGCCGGCGGCAACGTCTCGTTCGGCTTCCAGGGCACCTGGAGCGGCTCGAACGGCAACCCGACCGGCTTCACGCTGAACGGCACCCGCTGCTCCTGACACCCTGACACCCCCCGAAAAACAGGCGCCGCCGGAGGGACGTCCCTCCGGCGGCGCCGTCACGTCATCAGGGGTTGATGTTGATCGTGAAGGTGGACGTCGTGTTCTTGATGTCCTGGTAGTTGTCGCTGAGCTTCAGGTTGTTGAAGGTCACCGACCCGACCGCCGGTCCCTGGTCGGGCTCCGGCAGCTCGTTCGCCCAGAGGCCGAAGCCCGACTTCGCGTCGAACGCGTCGCCGCTCTTGTGCGCTCCGGAGATCGAGATGTTGGTGAAGACGGTGTCCTTGATCGGGTTGACCGGCTGGCCGCCGAGGTACTGGGTCTGGAACATGATCCCCGAGTACGTCGGATCGACGATGTCCACGTTGCTGACCCGGATGCCCTGGAACACCTTCGAGGCGGAGAACAGCCAGATCGCCGGGAATGTCTGCTGGCCCCAGAAGTGGCCGCCCGCGCGGACGATCGAGATGTTGTCGAACACCGTGGGCGGGCTCGCGCCGAAGCCGTTCATCGGGTAGCCGAAGTCGAGGGAGCTGATCGTGATGCCGGAGTAGGTCAGCGTGTCCGCGATGTAGATGTTCTTGAAGGTGTTCGCGTACCCGCCGTACACCGCGATGCCGGCCGCGCGCCACGGCAGGATCGCGGTCAGGTTCTCGTAGACGTTGTTCTTCTCGTCGGCGCCTCCCGCGTCGATGGCCGAGAACAGCGCGAAGCTGTCGTCGCCGGTCGTCCTCGCCTCGTTGTTCGAGACCAGGTTGTCGGTGCTGCCGTTGGTCATGTTCACGCCGTCGGCGAAGGTGTCACGGATCCGCGAGTTCCTGATCGTGATGTTGTCGGTGTTGGCGCCCCAGTACATGCAGACCTGGTGCTCGACCCAGATGTTGTCGATCGTCATGTTGGCGACGTTCTGCCAGTCGAACACCTTGCCCGGCCCGTCGATGCGGCTGGTGTAGTTGCCGAAGTAGGCGAACCCGGAGAACGTCGAGCCGTTGGCCGACGACTCCGCCCGGAAGCCGACGTCGGTGTTCTCCTGGTTGGAGGGTGCGTAGAACCGGGTGAACCACGGCCCTGCGCCGACCACCTTGACCGCCTTGCCGTACACCTGGAACTTGCCCGACGTCTGGTAGTCACCGGGCGGCAGGTAGACGCCCACGAGCTTGCCCGTGGTGTCCATCCGCACCTTGTCGAGCGCGTTCTGCACGTCCTGGTGGGTGAACCCGGTCGGGACGGCGTACGTCGCGGGGTCGGGGTTGGGGATCGCCGACGCCTGCTCCAGGTTCACGAAGTCGATCGCGTACGTGGAGGTGTTGGCGGCGTCCTTCTGCAGCCGGATCTTGCTGCCCTTCGGGACGGTCGTCCCGAGCAGGACGTTGGCCTCGTCGTAGATGTGCCGCGGAGCGCCCGCGCCCGGCGAGTTGCCCGGGCCCGCCTCCGGGCCGTACAGCCACGCGTACTTCGAGGTCAGGTTGACCGCCTTGAGGAAGGTGCCGTTGACGTAGACGTTCAGCGTGGCGTCGGTGCCGCCGCCGCCCGCCGCGTCGGGGATGGAGAAGCGGGTGACCAGGGTGTTCGTGTCGGCCCTGGTCGTCCACTCCACGTAGCTGCCGGTGGTGGTGAGCCGCACGGCCTTGCGGCCGGACGCCTCGCCGGCCAGGTCGCCGATGGTCCGGTTCGGGCCGACGACCGTCGCCCCGCCGCCGGTCACGCCGTCCTCGGCCTCGTACATGTCGTACGGCATGTTCGCGCCGCGGCCGGCGAAGAACGGCAGCGTGGAGGTGTTGTTGGCCTGCTTGACCGGCAGTTCGTTCGCGTCGGCGGCGAGCACGGTCTTCACCGTGTACCTGCCGTTGGCGGCCGTCCACGTGCCCAGGGTGACCGGGCCGGTGGTGGACCCGGCCGCGATCGCGCCGCTGTAGGAGCCGGTCAGCGTCTTGACCACGGTGCCCGAGTCGTTGGCGATCGTGAGCGTGATCCCGTGGGCGCCGCCCGCCGAGGCGACCGTGCCCTGGTTCTTGATCGCGACGGTGAACGTCACCGTGCTGCCGCCCGCCGGGTTGCCGGGCGACCAGCTCACCGGGGAGGCCACCAGGTCGGAGCTGTCCACCGGCTTCACGACCAGCGGGGAGGAGGCGGTGAAGGCGTTGTTGGTCTCGTTCTGCTCGATCACCGCGTTCGACTCGTCGACCTTGGCGCTCAGCGGGTAGCTGCCCGCGTCGCGCTGGCCGATGTTCGCCGTCACGGTGGCCGAGGCGCCGGCCGCGAGCGCGCCGACCGAGGCGGTGCCGACCTTGGTCCCGCCCAGGTAGAAGTTGACGTTGGTGGCGCCGGAGCCGAGGTTGCCCGCATTGCGCACCGTCGCCGACAGCGTGACGGCGTCGGTCTCGACCGGGGACGCGGGGGAGGCGGACAGGGAGGTGACGGTCAGGTCGGGGTTGGGCGCCGGGGAGCCGATCACCTGGAACTCGGCGACCTGTCCGGCCGGGGCGCCGGAGTTGGCGGTGAACTTGAGCTGCACGTCGGCGACCGTGCCGGAGACCGGGATCGTCACCGTGTTGCCGCTCGCCGGGTTGAAGGTGTAGGTCGCCGCGCCGGTCAGGCTGGTGAATCCCGACGCGCTCTGCTCACGGCCCAGCACCTGGATCGTCTGCGTACGGGTGGACCAGGCGGCGTCGGGGTTGAGCTTCAGCACGACCGAGCTCACGACCGCGTTGGCCCCGAGCTGGACGGTCAGCGTCTGCGGGTAGGAGCCGCCCGCGCCCTCCCAGTAGGTCGCCACGTCGTTGTCGTTCGCGTTCGTCGCGACGTACGTGAACGTGGAGGAGGAGGCGGTGATCGGCTTGCCGACGGCCATGTTCGAGCCGCCGCCCGAGCCGTTGCGGGTGACGGTGTTGCTGTTGATCGACTCGTTGCCGGCCGCGTCCTTGGCCCGCACGTAGTAGGACACGGTGGCGCTGGTGGGCTGGGTGTCGGTGTAGGTCGTGGTGTTTCCCGCGACGCTGCCGCGCAGCACGTTGTTCGCGTAGACGTCGTAGCCGGTGACGCCGACGTTGTCGGTGGAGGCCGACCAGGTGAGCTTGACCTGCCCCGGCGTGGTCTCGGTGTAGGCGAGGTTGCCGGGAGCGGTCGGGGCCTGGGTGTCGCCGGTCGCGCCCTTGCGGGTGACGGTGTTGCTGTTGGCCGACTCGTTGCCGGCCGCGTCCTTGGCCCGCACGTAGTAGGACACGGTGGCGTCGGCCGGCTGGGTGTCGGTGTAGGTCAGGACGTTCCCGGCGACGCTGGTGCGCAGCGACCCGTTGGCGTAGACGTCGTAGCCGGTGACGCCGACGTTGTCGGTGGAGGCCGACCAGGTGAGCCTGATCTGGCCGGCGCCGGGCTCGGTGTAGGCGAGGTTCGAGGGCGCGGTCGGGGCCTGGGTGTCACCGGTGGGCGCCGGGCCGTAGACCTCGAACTCCGAGACCTGCGCGGCCGGCCATGCGGTGTTGGCGGTGACGTTGATCCGGACGTACCGGACGTTGGCGGTGGAGAAGCCGATCGTGACCGTGTTGCCGCTCGCGGGGTCGAAGGCGCGGCCGGCGGAGGCGGCGAGGGTGGAGAAGTTCGTGCCGTCGGTGCCGCCCTGCACGGCCAGCGTCTCGGTGCGGGCCTCCCAGGTGGGCGGGAGCTTCAGCACCACCTTGTTCACCGCGGTCGAGGCGCCGAGGTCCACCTGGAGCCATTGGGGGAAGGCGTTGTTGGCGCTCTCCCAGTAGGTGGCCTGGTTGCCGTCGTTGGCGTTGCCCGCGCCGTACACGTCGGCGTGCGCGCTCTCCTTCATGGTCTTGCCGAGCGCGAGGTTGCCGGAGGCGGTGGCCGCGCCGTACACCTCGATCTCGGACAGCTGCGCCGCGGGCCAGGCGCTGTTGGCGGTGATGTTGATCCGGACGTACCGGGTCGTGGTCGCGGTGAAGCCGATCGTCACCGCGTTGCCCGAGCCGGGGGCGAAGGAGCGGCCGGCCGAGCTCACGATCGTGCCGAAGGAGGACCCGTCGGTGCTGCCCTGCACCGACAGCGTCTGGGTGCGGGCCTCCCACGTCGCCGGCAGCTTGAGCACGACCTGGTCGATGCTCGTCGCGCTGCCGAGGTCCACCTGCGCCCACTGCGGAAAGGCGTTGTTCGAGCTCTCCCAGTAGGTGCCCTGGTTGCCGTCGTTGAGGTTGCCCGCGACGTACGGGCTGTTGCTGCTGCTCGCGGTCACGGTGCGGCCGGCGGCGAGGTTGGGGCCGCCGGCGGCGGAGGCGGGGATGAGAGGCGCGGCCACGGCGAGCAGGCAGGCCGCGGCCACCACAGCGATCAAGCGCAATAACGGGACATGCGTTTTCGACATTTGCGTTCCTCTGTCCGGCAGGAACCGACCGGCGGGTCATCCGATCCGTGGTCGTGGGGGGTTTCGGAGATCGGGGCTCGCTGGGGTCGCGGCGGCGACCGGTTGCCCACTGCCGTGGCCGACATCACCTTGTGTCCTTTCATGCGAAAGGTGACGGTGGCGGGGCGCACGGACGCAGTGCTTCCTGCCGGAACTTGCGGAGAACCGCAAAGTCTCGATTTAGAGCTGCAAATTTCTTACATTAGGTTGCCCAGATGTTACATAGGGGCCACCGTGCCGTCAATGGGTCGGAAAAGCCGGACGGAAGGTGACAGGTCTGTCCCGTCCCCAAGCCGGGCCTACCTGGGGATACTTCAAGGTGGGCGCCGGTCCGGAACCGGCCCTGCGCCCGCCCGCGGGTCCCCCAACTCGCGAAAGGAACCCGGCAAGGAGCCCTCATGTTTCTGCCCCCCAAGCGCTCGCTCGCGGCGTTGGCCGTGCCGCTGGTGAGCCTGCTGGCGGCCCCGGCCGCCGCGACACCCGCCCCGTCGAACGCGGCCGTTCACGCGGCCCCGCGCGTGGCGACCCTGGTCGACGTGCGCGCCTCGCACCAGCCCGGACTCGACCGGGTCGTCTTCGAGTTCCGCGGGCCGCTCCCGGCACGGCGGAGCGCCGGCTACGTGTCCCGGCTGATCGCCGACGGCTCGGGCCGCACGGTCCCGGTGGCCGGCGACGCGATCCTCGGGCTGCGCTTCGGCGGCGCGACCGGCCACGACAACAGCGGGCGCCCCACCTACGGGCCCGCCCGCGAGACCTTCGCGCTGCCCGGCGTGATCCAGGTCGTCAACGCGGGCGACTTCGAGGCGGAGCTCACGTTCGGCGTCGGCCTGAGCAGTAAGGCGTCCTACCGCGTCTACACCCTCACGCACCCGAGCCGGGTGGTCGTGGACATCAAGACGCCCTACCGGACGGTGCCGGTGCGCACCTACTTCCTCGACTCCCGGGCGTACGCGGCGGGGCGGCGGCCGTACACGGCGTCGGTGTCGCGGCCGGTGGCGCCGCCGTCCACCGCGCGCGGCGCCCTCCAGCGACTGTTCGCCGGGCCCACGCAGGCGGAGTACGCCAAGGGGCTGCGCTTCGTCGCCTCGGGGGCCACGGGCGTCGGTTCGGTCGTCGTCCGTGACGGGGTGGCCCACGTGCGGCTCACCGGGTCCCTCGGCAGCGGCGGGTCGGCGTTCACCGTCGCCGACGAGATCACGCCCACGCTCAAGCGGCTTCCCGGCATCCGCTGGGTGAAGATCTACGACGCCCACGGCCGCACCGAACGCCCGAAGGGGCACTCCGACTCGGTTCCGGAGAGCCTGGAACCGTGACGACGAGAGGGCCGGGACGCCCCGGCCCTCCTCCTTCGTCCGTGACCGCCGGGGTCAGTGTCCCTGGACGGAGAGGTGGACCTTGGAGAAGTCGCGCGCGGCCAGATGGTCCTTACGGATACCCCAGATCAGCCACGCGCCGTCGCCCCAGATCATCCCGGCCCTGGTGTCCTCGGCTACCTGCAGCAGCGTGACCCACTGGCACGCCTCCTCCTGGAAGGCCGGATCGCCGTACCAGCCGGTGCCGGCGGCATGCGCCGCTACGGCCTCGATCGGGCTGTGGAGCCCGTCGGAGTATCCGCCCACCTGGTGCGGCGGCCCGTCCCTTCCCCCGTCTTCGAACAGCCGGAGCTGCTGCTCGAAGATTTCACCGGTGTCCTCGTCCAGCACGTGGTGCCACACCAGGTCCTCGGCCTCATCGAGGCTCCCGAAGACATCCACGAGAGCGGGGTGGTTCCGCGGCGGCCAGGTCGGCTCGGTGGCCGCGGCGAGCGGCAGCTCGGCGTACACCTCGACGCGGTCGTCCGGCGCGGGCCGCTCGGCGACCGCGGTTCCGCGCGGCACGTAGATCACCTGGTGCTGCCTCGCGTCGGTCGTGGCGAAGAACAGCAGCGTGCCGGCGACGGGCAGGGCGACGTCCACCTCGTAGCGCGCCAGCACCCCGCAGTCGAGCTCGGCGACGAACGACATCGGCCGGCCCTCGTCGGGGAGGGATGGCCATGCCATGCCGTCCGGCAGCTTCGGAAGACCCCCGAGCCGCCCGGCCACGCTCTCCCCGTCCTCTGCGGCGGACAGCCGGATGGCCGGTCGTAACAGCCCGATCAGTCGTTCCGCGCTGTCCTCCGGCAACTCCTCGCGCGCGAACTCCGCGAAGTCGATCATCCAGTCCTTCATGCCGCCCATCATGCTTCCCGGGTACGACAGACCCGTCACGCGCGCCCTTTGCGGCCCTTCTCGATGAAAGTTTCGGACTAGTTTGTGGCTCTCTGCTGGCGTTCCCGCTGGTAAATCTCGCATTTGTCATCCGGTATTGACCCCGAGACCGGTCAATTCGTAAGGTACGTCAACAGAAAGTTAGGGGATTGTTTCGAAAAGTTTCGGCTTGCGGAGCATTCCCGGCTTGTGCATCTGGACGTCCGACCACGTACCCCCGACCGGAGGACCTTCCTCATGCTGCACAGATTCGCCGCGGCCCTCGCCGCGGCCGGGCTCGTCACCGCGCTCGCGGCGGCCCCCGCCTCCGCCCACCCCGAGCGGCATCACGACAAGACCCTGGGTGAGCTGGCCGCCGCCTCGCACCGCTACCTCGGCTCGGCCACCGACAACCCCGAGTTCTCCGACGCGGCGTACCTCAAGATTCTCGGCAGCGAGTTCAACTCCACCACCGCGGGCAACGCGCTCAAGTGGTACGCCACCGAGCCACAGCAGGGGGTGTTCGACTTCACCCAGGGCGACCAGGTGCTCGACTTCGCCCGCAAGCACCACATGTCCTTCCGGGCGCACACGCTGGTCTGGCACAACCAGCTCCCCGACTGGCTGACCAACGGCACCTTTACCGCCGACCAGCTCCGGGCGATCCTCAAGAACCACATCCTCACGGAGGCCCGCCACTACCGGGGCAAGGTCTACTCCTGGGACGTCGTCAACGAGGCGTTCAACGAGGACGGCACCTACCGCGACACGATCTTCTACCGGACGCTCGGTCCCGGCTACATCGCCGACGCGCTGCGCTGGGCGCGCCAGGCCGACCCGCACGCCAAGCTCTACCTGAACGACTACAACCTCGAGGCGATCGGGCCGAAGAGCGACGCGTACTACACCCTGGTGAAGCAGCTCAAGGCCCAGGGCGTGCCGATCGACGGCGTCGGCTTCCAGGGGCACCTCGCGCTGCAGTACGGCTATCCGGACACGCTCCAGCAGAACCTGCAGCGCTTCGCCGACCTCGGCCTGGACGTGGCCATCACCGAGCTGGACATCCGCATGTACGTGCCGGCCGACGAGGCCAAGCTCGCGACCCAGGCCGACTGGTACTCCAGGGTGACGAAGGCGTGCCTCGCCGTCCGCCGCTGTGTCGGCATCACGATCTGGGACTACACCGACAAGTACTCCTGGATCCCCGCGGTCTTCCAGGGTGAGGGCGCGGCCCTGCCGTACGACGAGAACCTCCAGCCCAAGCCGGCCTACTACGCGATCCGCGACGCCCTGCGCGACGCCGGAAGACACTGACCCTCCCACCGAGACGGTGCCCGTGCCCATCGGGGGCCGGGCACCGTCTCGCTTCCTGATCTGCGTCCGCTCCGCTGAGCCGGCTGGGCCCGCGTGAGTGACCGGCGGTCGGGCAACAAGACGGGCCCCAGGCCCGAGGCGAGCACCTCGGGGCGCCCGTCGTCGCGGGTGATTGAGTTCAAGAAAGAGCTGAGCTAATTAGAGCCACTGAACAGAACAGCTCGCCTTTGATAGGAGTCTAGGTATTTCGGTAAACGGGACGTACGATGGGCCGGTCGGTTGACATGATGGTGTGTGGCGCATGGACTTGGTTGTCTGGAGGGTTGCATGACGCTTCGCCTGCGGCTTATCGTCCCGATTTCCCTGGCAGCCGGACTGATGCTGTCCTCATGCGGCGAACCGGAACCAACGGCAGCCGAAGCCGGCCAGGTCCTCAAATCTCACATCAACCAAACTATGAAGAATGTCTGGGCTACCGACGTTGAGGTAACCGACCCTGGAGGCAAGGACATCCCTTGTGGAAGCGGAAAATATAAGCGTACCTATGCCGTGAAGGCAACGTCTGGGGCCGGATCTGGAAATCCTGAGACTGTGATTCTCATGCTGGTCGGCGCACTGAAGGGTGCGGGTGATTATAAGCTGATCAACACTGATGTGAATGCGACTACCCAGGAAGCCGTTGGTGCTCAGTATCGCACGCGAATCACAGTATCCTCTCCCGCTGAGGGAAAGATAGTTGCCCGTGGTGAGACCGACTGCTTGCCCTTGAGCTGAGGTGCGCCATCACTCGTACGGCGATGGACCCATAGATTGCACGCGCTCTTTGGCTCCTCCGAATGTCTCTTCAATGACCACTTGTGCCTCGCCCAGTCGGGTTTCGTTCGTCCGGCCGGAGCCGTTGGCGATGAGCCAGTTGTCGAAGTTGCGTACGGCCTCCTTGTTCTTGGCGATCTCGGAGAAGGGCAGCAGTGTGCCGTCGGCTCCGGTGATCGGCGCGTTCGAAAAGCGTGGGTCGTTCGGCGGGACCTTGGCCTTGAAGCCGTTGGACATCAAGAGGTTCGCCAGCCAGGTTTCCCGCGCCATCCAGGCGGCGCGATCCTTTTCATCCAGCCCGCTCACCCGGCTCTTGCCTGGAGTGATCCCCGGTTCCACGATGAGCGGCGAGAAGCTGGAAACCCCCAGCCACAAAATCTGCCCGGTCATGCCTGAAATGGCCAGCCCGACGACGCCGAGACCGAGGCCGTACGTGAACATCTCTGCCTTGACCCGGGCCTGATCCTCGGCGTCGAGCTTTCCCTGCACCTCCCGCTCGGTGGTGAGCTGCATGCCGGCGACGTAGCCGAGCGCCCGCATCGCCCGTTCGAGGTGGTCGGTGCTCTTGCCGTGGTCCATCTTCGCGGCGGCGTTGACGATCCTGTCGGTGAGATTGCCCATCCCCTCCTCGAAGGGCTTGATGTGCGCAGCCGAATCCGCGAACGTTCTGACGAATTCCTTGGTGTCCTTCGGGCTGAGGCGGAACACCGGGTTCAGGCCGGGCACGATCGTCTTGACCGGTCCGAAGGCGCTGGGCTGGGTGCGGTTGGCATCACTGAGGTTGGCCCCCTCGGTGAATTCGGTGGCATAGGAGCCCGCGATCTCGGCCATGGACACCTGCATCGGTCTGAGGACACCGAGCTTGGGCATCTCCCGGATCACATCGAAGGCGAACCTCGCGGCCTCGGTCGAGTGGGCCCCGTCCTTCTCGTCGTACGCTCCGGAGGCCGTGGCCAGAACCCGGCCGAAGGCGTCCGCGACGTCGTTACCCGAGGCGACGGATTTGCTGTAGTCGAGGAACCGCTTCATCTTCTCGACCTGGGTGAGCTTGACCCCGTCGCCGCCCATCTGGGCGAAGGCGGCGCGGGCGGCCTTGCCGTCCCCGACGAGGACCTCCAGCGCGAGGGCGAGGGTGTCGGGGGAGTAGCCGTACGTCCTGCTCTCGTCGAGGCCGGCGCCGGTCCGGTCCTGGCGGGGGTTCTTCACGAAGTCGTCCAGTGCGAGGGAGCGGGCGGCGGCCACGCGCACGCTGGTCGGGGCCTTCGCTCCGGCCAGCAGCGCGAGCCGGTTCCACGCGGTCTCGCGACTGCCGGGTTTGCTCAGCAGCTCGGCCTTCACCTTCTCGAACGCCGGGATGCCGCCGGGGGCGCGCAGCGCGGCGCCCAAGGCGGCGCTGAAGGCGGCGAGATCCTGCTTGGCCGTCGGGCTGCCGGTGTTCATGAGCAGGTTGGGCAGCGCGTCGCGCACCTTTGCCGGTAGTGCGGCGAAGAACGCCGCGGCGGCGGCGGGATCCTTGGCCAGTCCGGCGATCTCCTTGATGTGCTGGTGGGCGAGTTCGCCCTTGGTCTCCACGCTGGTGTCAGGGTTGCTGAGGATGTCGGTGCCGAACATGAGGCCAAGGCCGCGGCCGGCCGCGAAGCTGTCCAGTGCGTCGGGCAGGCGGGCGAAGGTGTGGTCGCCGGTTCCGTTCAGCGCCTTGATCAGCTCGGCCCGCTCCGACAGTGTGGGGGCCTGGCTTCTGCCCCAGTCGGCGATAACGGCGATCTGCGCGAGTGGCGTGGTGCTCACTCCGTTGGCCCGGAAGAGCCCCTCGAAGTCGGTGGCGAAGGTGGTGAGCCGGTCGGACGCCTGGCGCAGGTCGGCAGCCATGGCGTTCATCGCCGCCGGGTCGATGCCGCAGAAGTCGCCGCTGGGGGATGTCATCGCGTCCTTCCTCCCGTGGCCACCGGGCTCAGGGGCGTCCGGTCTGCTGGCGGCGGATGAGCTCGGCCTGGGAACGGGTCACCATCGCCGGGTGCCGGTGCAGTTCGTCCTCGATCGCGTTGGTCATCTGCCGTACGAGCTGCGCCAGGCGGTGGTGCCGGTCGGCGACCTCGGTGGTCCATTTCGCGGCGGTCGGTCCCGTCCAGACCTTGCCGGACTGCATCGACGCGTAGACGCGCTGGTATGCCTGCCCGACCTCCTGAGATCGGTTGTGTACCTCTTTGAGAAGTTCCACCAGTTGTGCGTGGCGAGGGTTGGGCACCATCTCTTCCGCCACGCCGCCCCCTGTCGCCGCCCGCCGCTCGCCCCCGAGTCACATTTGATGTCAAAGGTAGACATCGCCCTCAAGCGTCGGCAACCCCGAAATGGCCGGTATATCGAGAGCGAATTCGCTGACGCTTTTCTTGTCGTGAAGGCGAAAAACGTCCTCCCGAGTGGGACCGTATCCCCGCCTCGCTCCCCGTCGCCAGTGGGAACAATCAACTACTTGGAGCAACAACCGGCGCCCGCACCCGCCCCCGCCTGCGGCCTTTTCGGCCGTGTCGACCGCGTGAGCGCCCGGCTACCCACGAATTTCCGCCCGGCAATCGGCTGGTAACGAAGCGTGGCGATCGTCGTGGGCAACGAGGTCACGCAGATGCGGGAGGAAACCGGTATGGCGTCCATCTTCGATCGGATCGGCGGTTCGGACGCGGTCGCGGCCGTGGTCGACGAGTTCTACACGCGGGTCGTCGCCGATCCGATGCTGCGGGGCTACTTCGCGGACGTCGACATGGCCACGCTCAAGGCACACCAGCGCAGCTTCGTCGCCGCCGCGCTCGGTGGCCCCCAGGAATACCGGGGCAAGTCGATGGACGAGGCGCACGCCGGGCTAGGCATCACGGCGGAGGAGTTCGGCCAGGTGGTCTCCCATCTGGCCGGGGCCTTGGAATCGTGCGGCGTCGACGCCGAGACGATCGGCTCCATCGCCGGGGCCCTGGCGCCACTGAAGGAGCAGGTCGTGCAGAGCGCCGTCGCGGCCTGAACGATCCACGTCGGGCACGCCCGAAACGTCCACCCGGTGAGACGGACCTTGACCCTTAACCGGTTCATGGATGAACTGGCCAATGATGGAATCGCGATTTGAGGACGTCGCCGCCCTGAGCGTGGACCCGGCGAGGGCCCGGGTCTACGCGGAGGGCTGGCAGTCCTGGAGCGTCACCGCCGCCCTGCCCCTGGCGGAGACTCCCTATCGGGTGACCCTGCCCAACTCGCTGGTCATCGACTGCCACTACGGCTCCGCCCCGGACCAGGGCGTGTTCCGGGGCGAGGGGTTGCTGGCGATCGACCCCGGGGACGGCGGCCCCGTCCGCATCTTCGGAACCGAGACCGCCGACTCCCGCGTGCCCGTCATCGAGGCGCGGCCGCGCGGCGGCCAGGTCGTGATCACGTCGGACGCCCCCGTGCGTCACCTGGAGCATCAGGGCGGCCTGGAGGCTGCGCTGGCCCGCTGGGGCGCCGCCTTCGCCGAGCGGGCCGGCGTGCGCCCGCGCCCGTCACCCACGGTCTGGTGCTCGTGGTACCAGTACTTCTCCGAGGTCACCCAGGAGGACGTCGCCGAGAACCTCACCGCCATGGACGACCTGGCGGTCCCCGTGGACGTCGTGCAGATCGACGACGGCTACCAGGCCGCGCCGGGCGACTGGCTGACGTCCTCGGGCCGCTTCGACGACCTGCCCGGGCTGATCCGGCGCATCCGGGAGCACGGACGGCGGGCCGGAATCTGGATCGCCCCCATGGTCGTGGCCCGCAAGAGCGCCCTGTTCGCCGCACACCCGGAGTGGCTGGTGACCGATCCCGCGAGCGGCGACCCGGTCTCCGCGGGGGACGTCCTCGGCGACTCCTGCGCCGCGCTCGACCTCACCCACCCCGGCGCGGCCGAATACCTGGCCGACACGCTGCGGACCATGCGCGGCTGGGGCGTCGACTACTTCAAAATCGACTTCGTGTACGCGGGGGCGCTGGAGGGTCGCCGCCACGAGGACGTGACCGGCGTGGAGGCCTACCGTCACGGCCTGCGGATCATCCGCGAGGCGATCGGTCCCGAGGCGTACCTGCTGGGCTGCGGCGCGCCGATCCTGCCCTCGGTCGGCATGGTCGACGCCATGCGGGTGGGCCCGGACATCGCGGCGTACTGGCAGAACCCGAGCGGACACCCGTCCGAGCCCGGCCAGGCCAACGCCACCAGGAACACCGTCGCCCGGGCCTGGCAGCACGGCAGGTTCTGGATCAACGACCCCGACTGCCTCATGCTCCGGCCGGAGGTCGAACGGCGGGAGGACTGGGCGCGCACCGTCGAGCGGTACGGCGGCCTGCGGGCCTCCAGCGACCGGCTGCGCGGCCTGGACGAGTGGGGGCTGGAGACCACCCGCCGCCTGCTCACCCCCGCCGGTCCCACCCCGCTCGTCTGACCCGCGCTTCCGCCGGCCCAGAGGGTCAACCGGCGGTGCGGCGGCCGGACACCGCCTGCTGATAGGCGGCAAGCGCGCCGGGGTCGTCGATGCTGCCGTGATGGTGGAACTGCCGCCAGCGGCCGTTCTCGTAACGGAAGTAGCGGCTGGTGCGGATGGCGAGCGGGACGGCGAGGCCGTCCGGCCCGGTGTACGTGCCACTCTCGCGGCCGGCGAAGACGGCGTGCCCCTCGCCCAGATACTCGACGATGTCGCCGAAAGTGACCTCCACGCGCACGGGGCCGTCGAAGATCTTTCCGTACAGTTCCGCTATCGCGTCGCCGCCACGCAGGATGCCGCCCAGCGGGTTGTTGAGCTGTGCCAGCGGGTGATCGCTCCAGTCCTCGCGAAGCACGGCCGCATCGCGATGGTTGAGTGCGTAGTAGAAGGTCTCGAGCGCGGCGTACGCACCTTCGGCCGAGGGGTCGCCGGTCGCGTCGAGCCGGTTGCGCGCGGCGGCACCATATCGGGAATCGTTCTGCTGGATCACGCTGAGCTCCCATCTAGAATGTTCGATGGAGGTCTAACACCATGAGTGTACGACAAGGATCGAACACTGCGTCCACGGCCCGGGCCCGCAGTCTCGTGCACCGGCATCCGCGCGAGGTGAGCCTGCAGGACGCCCTGGACGCGGTCGCCGACCCGGTACGGCGGGCGATCATCCGCGAACTCGCGGGTCAGCCCGACTGGACGCGCGCGTGCGGGACATTCGACCTGCCGGTTTCCAAGGCCACCCGCAGTCACCACTTCGCGGTTCTGCGTGAGGCGGGCCTCATCGAACAGCGAGACGAGGGGGCGCGCCGGTTCAACCGCCTGCGGCGTCCCGAGTTCGACGCCGAGTTTCCCGGCATGCTCGACCTGATCCTCAGCGAGCGCCGATCCACGGACTGAGGAAGCCGTCACCCGGCGCGTGTGTGCGCGGCCTCAGGGGACGAGTCTGAGCCGGGGGCGGTGGGCGGGCAGGCCGATCAGCTCGCGTACGCGCGCCATGGGCCAGGCGAGCTCCCGGGCCAGCGCGGGCACGGTCAGCCCGATTTCGGCCGCCGCCATCTCGAAGGCCTGGGCGAGCAGGACCGGCTGCTCGCCGGGGTAACCCGACACCGGTTCGGTCGCGAAGCCGGGCTGCCCGCGCAGCGCGGCGAGCCGCTGATAGGCGCGCCCGGCGGCGGAGTCGGACAGCAGGCCGACCTCCCGGCACCGATACAGCAGGGAGTCGACCGACACGCCCCAGACGCGGCGCAGCTCCGCCAGCCGCCGCAGGTCGGCGCGGGCGGGCAGGCTGGGCAGGATGCTGTCGCGCGGCGTGAGGAACTCCGCGGCGAAGGAGTCGGCCTCGCGCTCCTGCTGGCTGTCGCCGGCGGCCGCGTCCCCGTGCAACACCAGGTGCCCCAGCTCGTGGGCGGCGGTGAAGCGGTGCCGGTAGACGTCGTCGAAGCGGTTGGGTGTCAGGACGACGATGGGCCGCGGCAGGCTGGAGGTGGAGAAGGCGTCCACCGTGACCGCGTCCTCGTCGGCCTGGGGGAAGACGACGACGATCCCCCGGGACTCCATGTGCCGCACCAGGTGGCTGATCGGCCCGGTGCCGAGCCCCCAGTGGGCCCGCAGCGCGCGGGCCGCGCCCATGGGGTCGCGGGGCAGGGCGCTGCCCGAATGCACCTCGCCCCCGGCGAAGCCGGGCAGGTCCACGAAGGGGAGCCGCACCCGCTTCTCCAGCGCGTACGTCAGCTCCCAGACCTGCTCGACGAAGGCCACGGCCTTGGCGCGCTGGTAGGCCCGGGTGGAGCGCAGGCTGCGGAAGTGGGCCATCGAGCCGTCCAGCTTGCCGTGCGGGCGGCCCGGCAGGAAGAAGGCCGCGGGCACCGCGAGCACCTCGGCGAGGAGCGGGACCAGATCGGGACGCGGCCGGGTGACCCCGGCCTCGTACTGGCCGACCGCGGCGGGGGACACGCCGATGCGCTCGGCCACCTCCTTCTTCGTCAGCGCCGCCAGCCGTCGCGCCTGGGTGAGGCGGGTTCCGTCGAACGCGTCCGCCACGGCCTGCGGGCTGGGTGCCGTATTGCCGGATTCGGGGGGGACGGTCTCCTCGACCAGGCGCAGCCGGTCATCGTCCTTCATCGGCGGCGGCGTCCGGTGCGTACGGTGCCTCGCTCATCGGAGGCAGGGCGGTCGCGCGCTCGTACGGCGGGCGGGGGTTCAGCGCCGGAGCCGGCATCGCGCCCCGGGCGAACGCGGACGCCTCGCCGACGGGGGTCGCCACCCCGGGCAGCTCGGCCGCGGGCGCCTGCCCGGCGAGCGGGATCGGCTCGCAGTGGTGCCAGCGCAGGCTGCCGGTGCGGTCGAGCAGCTCGGCCTCGCCCCACCACACGTCGAGCAGACCGGCCCTGGCGTTGCACGCGTACGCGATGAGCACGAGGCGGGTGCCCTCGGGCAGCCGGGTGAGCGCGCGGGCGGCCGGAGTCGCGGGCTCCGGCAGGGCGGCCTCGACGCCGCCGAGCGCGAGCTGCTCGGCCCAGGGCCGCGGGCCGAACCTGGTGAACAGCGCCTGCACCAGCCCGGACGGCCTGCCGTCGCCGATCCTGGCGTTGACCACGCTGACCGAGCGGTCCTTGGCGTAGCGGAAGGGGAACAGCAGGTTGCCGCCGAGCACGACGAGCTCGTGCTGCGAGCCCGGCGGCTTGACGGTCTCGACGTCGGGCATGTCCGCGAACGTGGCGGCCAGGGCCTCGAACTTGCGGGACATGAGCGTGAAGCCGAACGGGTGGAGGAGCTCGGTCCGCGCCGTCTTCTGGGCGTCCTGGGCGTTCTCGAGCGCGAGCGCCAGCGCCTCGGCCACCCCCTGGCGGATCTGCTCGGCGCGCGGGCCGAACGTCTCCAGAGCCCAGGTCGACAGCATCGCCACCTCCGGTGTGCTCCGCGCAGTGCTGGTTTCCGGTGCTGCTTCGTCCAGTGGCCGCCGGACACCGGGGGCACTTTACTTTCCAACATCATAGTCCCGCGGACGCTTCACAGGTCACGTAGGCCACAGCTCTTTTTGACCGTCGGAGACAGGCCGGGGCGGATCGGGCTCCTTAGGGTGAGGTATGGGGGAGATCCTGGTCGGCACGGCGTCGTGGACCGACAAGACGCTGCTGGAGTCGGGGTGGTATCCGCCCGGCGTCACGACGCCGGAGGAACGCCTGCGCCACTACGCGAGCCTGTTCCCGCTGGTGGAGGTCGACTCGACCTACTACGCGCCGCCCGCCGAGGCCACCGTACGACTGTGGGCCGAGCGCACGCCCGCGGGGTTCGTCTTCGACGTCAAGGCGTTCTCGCTGCTCACGCGGCATCCGACCCGGCCTGCCGCGCTGCCGAAGGACCTGCGCCCGAACGGCGGCGGCAAGAACCTGTACGCCCGCGACCTCGACCCGAAGGTCGTGGACCAGGTCTGGGAGCGGTTCCTCAGCGCCCTGCTGCCGCTGCGGGAGGCGGGCAAGCTCGGGGCGGTGCTCTTCCAGTTCCCCCGGTGGTTCCCGATCGGCCGGGCGAACAAGCACTACATCCTGGAGTGCAAGCGCCGCTGCGAGCCGTTGCGGATCTCCGTAGAGTTCCGCAACCACACCTGGATGAGCGAGGAGAACCAGGCCGAGACCCTCGATTTCCTCCGCTCGTACGCCATTCCGTACGTGTGCGTGGACATGCCGCAGGGCTATCCGGACTCGATCCCGCCGGTCGTCGCGGCCACGTCCGACCTGGAGGTCGTGCGGTTCCACGGCCACAGCGACAAGTGGACCAGCCACGACATCCACGAGCGCTTCGGCTACCGCTACTCCCTGGAGGAGCTGAAGCGGTGGGCGCCGAGGCTGCGCGAACTCGGCGGCCAGGCGTCCACGACCCACGTGCTGATGAACAACTGCTACCGCGACTACGCGCAGACCAACGCCCGCCAGCTCGCCGGCGTGCTCGCGGGCCTGCCGGACTGCGACGTACGCCCCCGGCCCGGCGACGGGCCTCAGCCGAACGCGTAGTAGGAGTCCACAGCCGGCTGGCCGGTGTAATTGGGGCCCGCGCGGTCGTCGGCGCCGAGGTAGGACCAGGGCAGGCCGATCTCCCCGCGGCCACGGCGGCTCACCCGTTTGTTCCTGGCGTCGTAGACGAGGCCGCTCGCCCGCAGCGCCGCCGTCAGCCGCCGTCCCGCGGGCGTCCCGTCCGCACGCCGTACGCTCCGTACGTCGAGGTTGGCGGCGAACAGGCCGTCGTCGGCCAGCCAGGAGGCGGCCCGGGCGATCACGCCCAGCTTGTCGCCGACGTAGTGCAGTCCGTGGACGCAGGTGATCAGGTCGAACGCCGCATCGGGCGCCCACGAGGTCACCGACGCCGTGACCAGCCGCAGCCGCGGCGGCCGGGGTGGCCCGGCGAAGTGGCCGGCCAGGTCCACGCCGACGATCTCCGCCCGGTCTCCCAGCTCATGAGAGGCCTCGAACAGCGCGTTCGCCGTGCCGCAGCACAGGTCGAGCCACCGGACGACCCGATCGGCGCCGCGCAGGAGGGCGAGGACGTCGACGCCGAGTTCGCGCCGGTAGGCCGGCAGGCGGCGTTCGCGGTTCATGTCGCTGTTGGCCACGACCGGGGACCGCTCCAGTGCGTCGTCGTCCAGGAGTCGTAGATCACGATGGTCCATCCCCGTTTCCTAGCATTCCTGCGCAGTTCGCCGCTTACGCGGCGCAGTGCTATCGACGCCGTATTTCGCCTAAAGTCACCTGAATGGCAGCAAACCGCACCCGGCTGGTATGGCTGGACGCCTTACGCGGGATCGCCGCTCCGGCCGTGGCGCTGCACCACTCGGCCTGGACCTTCGTCCCGGCCGTCTGGGGGGAGGTGGACCGCAGGGTCGACGTCGGCACCTGGGGCGTCTTCGTGTTCTTCCTGGTCAGCGGATACATCATCCCGGCCTCGCTGGAACGGCGGGGCGACCTGCGGGCCTTCTGGACCGGCCGGGCCTTCCGGCTCCTCCCGCTGCTGCTCGCCGCGCTCGCCCTCGCGCTGCTCCTCGCGTACGCCGGGGTGTTCTCGACGTCGCCGGGCCTCGACCGCCGGCCGCCGCCGCTCGTCGCGCTGGCGAACCTCACGATGCTGCAGGAACTCCTCGGCGTCCCCTCGATGATCAACGTGATGTGGACGCTCTCCTACGAGATGGCGTTCTACCTGATGACGGCGGGGCTGTTCACCGTACGGCAGGCGCACAGGTCGGCGCCGATCGCCGTGGTCCTGGCGGTGGCGGCCGTGCCGCTCGGACTGCTCATGCCCGGCGCGACGATCAACGGCGGCGCGGACCTGGTCGCCGCGCTCATGGGCGTCGCGGTGATCCTGGTCATCGTCGTGACCGTGACCGCGAACGGCCGCCTCAGGACGGCGGCCGCGGTGATCGGCGGCCTGCTCGGCCTGGCGCTGGTGATCCTCGGCAGCCGCATCGGTGCGGGGCAGGGCCTGGTCATCGCGGCAGTGATGTTCGCCGGGACCGCCGTGTGGCGCGCCGAGCAGGGCACGCTCCGGCCGGTCCGGGCCGTCGCCGCGCTGCTGACGGTCCTCGTCTGCGGCGTCCTGGTGGCCGACGAGCCCGCCTGGGCCGCGGCGGTCCTGCTGGCGGCGGGCTTCTTCGCGCTCGCGTTCCGGCTGCGGCACCGGACGTTCCCCCGGTGGCTCGCCCACCTCGGGGTGATCAGCTTCTCGCTGTATCTGCTGCATCCCCTCCTGTTGCGGGTCGTCCCGAACCTCCCGGTGTTCTTCCTCGTCCTGCTGGTGCTCGGTCACGTGGCGTACCGGCTGGTGGAGGCCCCCGGGCAGCGCCTCGGCCGCCGCCTGAACGCGTACCTCCGGCGAAAAATCGCGTCAACTTCGACCGGCGGCCGTGTGGGCGGCGAGTCCGTGGGAACCAGCGGCTCTGATGTCGGTACGCAGGAGGGGACGGGTCATGACCGAGGACCGGGAACTCCACGACCTGCGCCGTCAGGGCGATGAGGCGGGCGACGAGGGCAGCTCGAAGATGACCGCCGAGCAGCTTCGTGAGGCGCTGGCCAAGGTGGGCAAGGGCGAGGACACGCAGTCGGCCAAGGCGGAGGCCGAGAGCGACCAGTGATCGCCGCACGACCGGACCGCCGGCTCCGCTGAGAAGCCGGCGGCCCTCCTGCGGATGCGCCGGGGGCGGCCCTGCTCTCCGGGCGACCGGGAGCGGTCGATCGCGGCGTCGCGGCGCGAGGGTGGCGTTCTTGTGAGTCCCCGGTCAGCCGACGTCGGAGAGCGCGTCCAGGCGGGCCATCTCCTCGTCCGTGAGACGCAGTGCGGCGGCGGCGACGTTCTCGGTCAGGTGATCGGGGTTGCCGGTGCCCGGGATGGCCAGCACGTGCGGCCCCTGCCGGAGCGTCCAGGCCAGCCGCACCTGCGCGGACGTCGCTCCGTGCGCGCGGGCCACGGCGCGCACCTCCTCCTGGTCGGTGCCGCTCGCCCCCGACTCGCGGCCCTCACCGGCGATCGCGAAGAACGGCACGAAGGCGATTCCCTGCTCGCCGCAGGTGCGCAGAAGGCCTCGGCTGCGCGTGGCGCCGACGCCATACCGGTTCTGCACGCTCACCACCGGCGCGATCGCCTGGGCCTGCGCGAGATGCCCGGGCCGGATGTTGGAGATCCCGAGGTGCCGGATGAGACCCGCCTCACGCAGCTCGGCGAGCGCCCCGAAGTGCTCGGCGATCGAGTCGAGCCCCGGCTGGCGCAGGTAGACCAGGTCGAGGTGGTCGCGGCCGAGCTGGCGCAGGTTCTCCTCGACCTGGCCGCGCAGCCGGTCGGGCCGGGCGAACGGCAGCCACTCGCCGGACGGGTCCCGCCCCGGGCCCACCTTGGTGGCGATGACCAGGTCGTCCGGGTAGGGCGCGAGCGCCCGGTTGATCAGCTCGTTGGCCGAGCGCAGCCGCGAGAAGTAGAACGCCGCCGTGTCGATGTGGTTGACGCCGAGGTCGACGGCGCGCCGCAGCACCGCGATGGACCGTTCGCGGTCGCTCGGGGTGCCGAGGTCGAAGGCGGCGCTGCCCGTCAGGCGCATCGCGCCGAACCCCATCCGGTTGACCGTGAGGTCGCCGAGCCGCCAGGTCCCCGCCGCCGCCGCGCCGATCGTTTCGATACGCATCGTTCCAGGATGCCCGTTACAGGCCCATGCTGTCGGCGAGAGCGTCCATGACGGCGTCGAGCAGGGTGGCCCCGCTGTGACCCATGTCCGCGAACTGCCCCTGCACCTCCAGGCTCACCACGCCCTGGAGTTGGGACCAGGCCATCACGGTTCCGGCGAGAGCGGTCGCCGGATCCCCCTCCGGGGCGAACGCGCGCACCCACTCGGCGACCGCCGGGGTCTCCTCCACCCATCGCCGCATCTGCTCCCGCAGCGGTTCGCTGCCCGGTCGGCAGTGCCCCCCGGCGAACACCGGAAGGAAGGGCCCGAGCACGCTCCGGGCCCGCAGCACGCTCTCCGGGGGAGCCTGGTAGCCGGGCGAGGGCGTCCCGGCCAGCAGCTGGAACAGGTGCGGATTGGCCACCGCCCATCCGTGGAAGGCCCGGGCCAGCGCGTGCAGCCGCTCGCGCGGCGCGCCCTCGCCTGCGGCGGCCCGTACGGCCGCCGCGACCTCGTCGAAGCCCTCCAGGATCAGCTCGGTCAGCAGGTCGTCGCGGCTGCGGAAGTACTTGTAGAGCGCCGGGCCCGTGACGCCGAGCTGTTTTGCCACCGCGTTCAGGCTCAGCGCCGCCGCCCCGCCCTCGCCGATCTGCACGAGGGCGATCTGCTTGATCTCCGAACGGACCTGGTCCCGGTAGCGCTGCCGCGGCGTTGACATCCCCTCATTATGGTGAGTGCCTCTCATCGCCGTCTCCCGGCTCATCGCGTCTCCCGGGTCCGAGGGATCATTCGGCCGTCTGCTTGAGCGCCGTCTGCTTGAGCGCCGTCTGACCGAGTGCGGCGAGCCAGGACCGGAGCGAGCCCTCCAGCGCCGCCCGCATCCCCTCGGGGTCGGCCTCGACGGGCGCGCCCGCCCACGACTCCCGGGTCCGTACGAGCACCCCTCCTTCGATCTCTTCGAAGGTCCAGACGTGCACGCCCTCGATGCCGTGGGCCGGACCGCCCCAGACGATGCGGCGGCCGGGGACGAGCTCGGCGACCGTCGAGGCGATGACCAGCCCGTGCGTCCGCCAGTCGAAGGTCGCGCCGACGGCGAGGCCGCCGCGCAGACGCGCGGAGGAGACGTCGGGGTTCCAGCTCGGCCAGGCGTCGATGTCGGTGTGCAGCCGCCAGACCTTCTCGATCGGGGCGTGCACGGTGGTCTCCAGCTCGACGATGACGGGAGCGTTCCGGTCGATGTCCATCGTTCTTCCTCTCATTCTTCCTCTCGACGGATGTCAGTTGTCGGAGATCCACGAGCCGTGGATGCCGGCGACGACCCGGCGGGGCAGGTGCACGGTCGCGACCGGGGGCCGGTTCAGGTCGGTGGCGTCCAGGACCAGCAGCTGGGAGGCGTCCGCGTGCAGGTCGCTCACGACCGTCAGCAGGTAGCCGTCGTCCTCGTTCGCCGCGCCCGCGGCGGGCACGAAGACGGCCTCGCTCGGCAGCCGCCCGTCGCCGACCGGCAGCACCTGCCTGCCTCCGGAGACCCGGTCGTACTTGACCACGCCGTAGCCGCCCACGCCCCGGTCGTCCGGGAAGGAAATCGAGTACTGGTAGCGGTGGTCGCGGCCGAGCAGGTCGTCGTTGATCGTGGGGAACTCGACGACCAGGTCGTCGATCACGTCCTCGGCGACCTTGTCCGTACGCGGGTCCACGACCCAGCGGCGGTTGAAGGAGCGTGAGCCGGGCACGGCGCCGTGCCCGGGCAGCCCCGCCCACCACTTCCACGACCGCCGGAACCCGTCGCGGTCCATGGCCGGTCCTTCGAGGACGATCCGGCCCTCGGCGTCCTCGTACGCGTTGGCGACGTGCAGCAGGCTGCCGGGCTCGATGTCGAACCACCGGATTTTCGCCGCGCCGCCCCGGCCGCGCGGCATCACGCCGATGCGGGTGGCCTGGTCGTCGCTCCAGGAGTACGGGATGCCGGAGGTCTCGGTGTGGTCGAAGGTCACGGAACCCTCGACGAACACCACGAAGTGCTCGGTGATCCCGAAGTCGTGCTTGAGCGAGGCGGTCGCGCCCGGCACCTCCTCGCTGAACTCGATCTCGCCCGTCTCCGAGGCCACGTGGTAGACGAGGTGGGGCGGGAACGGCGAGGAGCCGAAGAAGTGCAGCTCACCGGTGACCGGGTCGCTCTTCGGGTGGGCGGTCATCATCGTCGTGAGCTTCCCGCCGAAGTCGTACGCCCCCACGGTCTCCAGCTCCGGGGTCAGCTCGAAGGGGTGGTTGGCCTCGCACAGCGCCAGCAGCCTGCCCGCGTGCTCGATCACGTGGGTTCCCGCGGTGCTGGCGGTCAGGTCGGGGCCCTTCTCGGTCATGTACGGCGCGCCGTCGAGGGCGGGAGTGCGGACCCAGCGGTTGCGGTACCACTCGGCCCGGCCGTTTCGCAGCCGGATGCCGTGGACCATGCCGCTGCCCTTCCACCAGTGCGTGGGCGTGACGCCGGGGAGGGGGTTGTGGCTGTTGCGCACCAGCCGGCCGGTCAGCTCGGCGGGCAGCGTGCCCTCCACCACCAGGTCGCGGGCGGTCACCTCGTCCACGTGCGGAGTGAAGTGCCCGGTCAGGTAGGGCTTGTCCATCGGATGCGTCCTTTCAGGAGAGCGGCGGTCGCCGCGATGAGTGAGATGGCCGCCGCCGCCAGGAAGGCGCGGCGGTAGCCGGTGACGCCGGCAGGGGCGAGGCCCGCGACCGAGGTGAGAACGGCGAGGCCGAGCGCGCCGCCGACCTGCCGCGTGGTGGTGACGAGGCCGCTCGCGACGCCCGACAGCTCGCCGGGCACCCCGGCGACGCCGAGCGCGGTCAGCGGCACGAACGCCAGCCCCAGTCCCGCGCCCACCAGGACCGTCGGCCCCAGGAGGTCGACGAGGAAGGTCGCGTCCTCGGGCGCCCGGGCCAGCCAGGCCAGCCCGGCGGCCAGCGTCACCAGGCCGGGGACGAGTGTGCGGCGCAGCCGGCCCGCCGCGAGCGGCGCCAGGACGAGCGCCACCGCGAGGGGAAGCTGGGTGAGCCCCGCCTCCAAGGGCGAGTAGCCGAGCACCCGCTGCTGGTAGAGCGGCAGGAAGAAGAACGTGCCGACCCAGACCATCCCGAGCAGCAGCATGAGCACGTTCCCGATGCCCACGTCGGCCGTGCGCAGCAGGCTCGGCGGGATCAGCGGGGCTGCCGCCTGTCGCTCCACCCGCTGCTCCCACAGGGCGAACAGGCCGAGCAGGGCCACGCCCGCGGCGATCGCCGCCCATCCGCCGCCGCCCAGGCCGTACGCGACGCCGAGCAGGCCCAGCGTCACCGACAGCGTTCCCGGCACGTCGAGCCGGTCGCGGCGCGGCGGGGCGTCGCCGCCCGGGACCAGGTGCGGCACGGCGGCCAGGACGAACGCCGCGACGGGCACGCCGACGGCGAAGACCGACCACCAGCCGAGTGCCTCGGTCAGCAGCCCGCCCAGCAGGACCCCGGCCGCGCCGCCCGCCGCCGAGACCGAACCCCATACGCCGAGCGCCCGGCCGCGTGCGGCGCCGGCGGGATACAACGCGAGCAGGATGGCGAGTGCGGCCGGGGAGAGCACGGCGGCCCCGACGCCCTGGACGGCCCGCGCCGCGATCAGCGCCCCGGCGCCCGAGGAGAGCGCGGCCCCGGCCGAGCCGGCCGTGAACAGGGCCAGCCCCGCGGAGAGGGCGCGCCGCCCGCCGTACAGGTCGGCGATCCTGCCGCCCACGGGCAGCAGCGCCCCGAAGGCGATCAGGTACGCGTTGACCACCCACGACAACCCGGCGGCCGACAGGCTCAGGTCGTCGCCGATGGCGGGCAGCGCCACGTTGACGATCGAGGTGTTCAGCACCACCAGGAACTGCGACGACGCCAGCAGCGCGAGCGAGGCGCCGCGGACGCGGACAGACACGAGCATGACACCCCGTTCTGTTGGTTAAAGGCTATAACCAGAGTATGTGCTCCTAACTCGATCGGCGTCAAGCCGGCGCCGCCCACGTGCGTGAAAGGCCTGTGCGCGAAGAAGGGCCGGACTTCCGGGGAATGGGAAGTCCGGCCCTGTGCGGAGCGGTGCCGGGTGACCGGCGGTCTTCAGGTACTCAGGGGGTGTAGATCTCCTGCACCTTGACGATCGCGCCGCGATAGACGGTGATGAGCGCCGGGTGTCGCACGGACTTCATCCGGGAGATCAGCTCACTCCGGGAGCACCGCTTCGCCCCCAGGCCGCCGTTCTTCACGGTCACCGTGGTGCCCTTGCACCCGGTGGCGCTGTAGAACACCACGTTCTTCGCCACGGGAGAGGCGTAGGCGGTGACGTCACCCTCGGGCGGGCCCTCGAAGTACCCCTCGATGTGGGTGTCCTTCACCCACCTGATCGGCTCGTATTCCGCCACCCCGGACCGGTAATGCGTGACCCAGCCCCGCAGGATGCCGTCGTGTCGCGGCGAAATGTGCTTGGTGAAGTCATGGTGGGGGTCGCTCTGGAACGACGTGCCGTACGCCTTGGGCGCGGCGAACTTCGGCATGGCGGCGGCGTCGGCCGGGAGCGCCGCCGCGGAGAGCAACGCGGCGGCCGCGGCGGCGGGGAGAACGACGCGGAGCGAGAGGGTGAGCTTCATGCCCTGTTGGAGTCCGGGCCGCGCGGAAAGGTTCGCGCGGAAAGGTTCGCGCGGAAGGGTTCGCGCGAACCGGGCGGGTTTCCGCACGTGACCACGCAGGGTCGCCACCACGCCGCGTCGAACGCCCCGGGACGCCGAGCGTGGTGCTCGCCGTCCGCCGGCTCGTGGCATACGGCGCCGTCGGCAGCGCGCCGAGAACGCCTCAGCGGGCCTCGGGCTCGTTCCGCCGCGCGGCGTCCGCCGCGGCCCTGAGCCGGGCGTTCTCCTCTTCGAGTGCGCGCAGCCGCGCCACGGCGTCCGCGGAGACGGGTGCCGTACGGGCTCGGGCGGCCGGGGCGTTGTCCTCGTCGCCGAGCCTGCCGGTCTCCCTCTTGAGGATCCGCAGCGACTGCCCGACGGCCTTCGCGGTGTCCGGCAACTTCTTCGCGCCGAAGAGCAGCACGAGCACCACGAACACGATCATCCAGTGAACAGGGCTGAGCGAACCCATGGCGGGGTTCTCCTCTGGTCGGTGTTTTGCCTGCTCACAGGCTATGTCATCGGGTGAGAGGGCCGGCGTGCGGCGCTCGTTCAGACGGCGGGGCGCAGCGCGAGCCGGACGCCGGTGTGCGCGTGGGTGGCCAGCAGCCAGGCGGCGCTGACCCACACCGATGCCGTGGACCCGGCGAAGATCTGCGCCACCATCGTGACCGGGAACCACAGCCCGGCGAGCAGCGGCAGCCAGCGCAGGGCGCCGCGGTAGCGGCCGGTGACCGCCACGGCGATGCCGAGGACCAGCATGCCGAGCATGCTGAGCGGCCAGCAGGCGTCGAGGATCATCAGCCACAACGGGAAGTCGTCGTGGGTGGCGTAGCCGAACGAGAGCACGTTCAGCAGGAACGCGCCGGGAAGCGACACGAGCAGGCCCGCCGGGATGATCCGGCCCCACCCGGCGCCGGTGGCCCGGGTGGCCAGCACGAGCGCGACGAAGCCGAACACCCCGGCGACGAACAGCATCCCGGTCAGGGTGTCGAGTGTCTGGATGCCCCTCTGGATGTCGTCGCCGACGATGACCGTGCCGGCCGCCCAGGCCGCCGCTCCGACAGCCAGCAGCACTCCGGCCGTCCTGGTCCAGGGCGGCGCCGCCACGGCCGGAGCCGAAGCCGCCGTCGGTTCCTGTGGGTTGACGTTGCTGGGCGTGATGTGAACGGACATGATCGTTCTCCTCCTGGTGGAAGCCTTCGTGCCGCGACCGGTGGTGCCGCAATCGGTGGCGCCGCGACCGGTGGTGCCGTGACCACGGTCTCCACGCCGCGTCCCGGGCCGACAGAGAGCGAGGCCACCGCCGCGCCCGCACCGGTCCGGGGCACGCGTCCCGGGCGGAAACGGGACACCGGTCCCATGCCGGGAAGGGCGGCCCTGTGGCACGCTGGACCGCGTGCCCGGCCCTTCTGACGCCTCTCGCCGTCTCGGGGCCGCCGCGACGGTGCTCGCGGCCCTGTCCGTCGTCGCCGCCGCGTCCGCCACCTGGATCGAGATCGCGACCGGACCGGTGGTCCGGCCCGAGCCGCTCGACTGGGCCGTGTGGTCGTCCACCGTTCCCGGCGTGGCCCTCGCCGTCGCCGGCGGGGTGCTGGCCGCCCGCCTGCCCGCGCATCCGATGACCTGGCTGCTGATCGGCGGCGGCGCGGTGTCCTGCCTCAACGGCCTCGCCGGCGGTTACGCCGTGCTGTCCCTCACCCGGCACGGCGGCACGCTGCCGCTGACCGGCGTCGCCGTGTACGCGGGGGCGAGGCTCGGGCCGCTGCTCAACCTGGTGCCGCTGCTCGTGCTGCTGTTCTTCCCCGACGGCAGGCTGCCGTCGCCGCGCTGGCGGTGGGCAGCGTCGCTGTCGCTCGGCGCCACCGGCCTCGCCGTGCTCGTCTTCCTCACCGTTCCGTGGCGGGTGCAGTCGCCGGGGGAGCCGTGGCGGGGCACCGGGCTCGACCTGCCGATGCCGCCTGTGCCGGACGCCTTCTGGCGGGTCGCGATGGCCCTCACCCCGGCGGCGCTGGTGCTGAGCCTTCTGGTGTCGCTCGCGGCCTTCGTCCGGCGCTTCCGGGGGTCGTCCGGCGCGCGCCGCGCACAGTTGCGCTGGATGTTGCTGGCGGCCCTGCTCAACGGCGTGCTGATCTTCGTGCCCGCCGTGGTCGAGGGGGCGCCGCAGGATCTCACGTTCGTCGTCTCCCTGGTGGCGATCGCCGTCGCCGTCCTGGTGGCCGTCGGCCGATACCGGCTGTACGACATCGACCCGGTGCTCGGCTGGACCCTCCTCTACGGCGGCCTGGCGGTGGCCGTCGTCGCGATCGACGTCCCCGTCTTCGTGGGGCTGGGCGCGCTCATCGACGAGCCGGTCGCGGCCGTGCTCGCCGCCGCCGCGGTCGCCGTCGTCTACGCTCCGCTGCGCGAGCGGGTCCGCCGCTGGGTGGGCCGCGTCCTCGCCGGGCGGGCGGAGCCGTACGACGTCGTCTCGGCCCTGGCCCGGCGGCTGGAGGAGTCGGTGAGCCCGGAGGAACTGCTGCTCACCGTGGCCGGGGCGGTGTCCACGGCGCTGCGCTCGCCGTACGTGCGGGTGGAACTCGACCGCGCGGACGGCCGCACGCTCGTGGTCGAGCACGGCGCACGGCGCGACGACGTCCTCGTCCTTCCCTTCGCCTACCGCGCGGCCCCGATCGGCCGCCTCGTCCTCGTCCCGCGCGCGGGCGCGCCGCTCGCCGACGCCGACCAGCGACTGCTCGCCGACGTCGTAAGGCAGGCCGCGGCGGCCGTACGGGCCACGGCCCTGGCCGAGGAGCTCCAGCACAGCAGGGAACGCCTGGTGACAGGCGTCGAGGAGGAACGCCGCAGGCTGCGCAGAGACCTCCACGACGGGCTGGGGCCCACGCTCGCCGCCGCCGCGCTGAAGGTCGAGGCCGCGGGCAACCTGGTGACCCGGGACCTCGGCGCCGCCCGCGAGGCGCTGCACGAGGTGCGGGCCGACCTGTCGTCCGTGCTCGGCGACGTACGCCGGCTCGTCCACAACCTGCGCCCACCGGCCCTGGACCAGTTCGGCCTTGCGGGAGCGCTGCGGCAGGAGGCCACCCGGTTCCGGGAGGGCGGGCTGACCGTACGCGTGGACGCCGCGGGCGACCTGGCCGGACTGCCGGCCGCGACCGAGGTGGCGGCCTACCGGATCGTCTGCGAGGCTCTGGTCAACGTCGCGCGGCACGCGGACGCCGGCACCTGCGAGGTCCGCCTGACGGCGACCGGAGGCGAACTGGAGGTCGAGGTGCTCGACGACGGGAGAGGCGTGCGGCCGGGAGCCCTGGTCGGCGTGGGCCTGGTCGGCATGCGGGAGCGGGCGGAAGAGCTCGGCGGGAGTTGCTTCGTCACCTCCCGCGACGGCGGCGGGACCCGCGTCCACGCCGTCCTTCCCGCGGAGGCGACGCGATGACCGCCGGCCCGTCCCCCGACGGCGCCGGCATGCCCACCGTGCTGCTCGCCGACGACCATCCCGTCTACCGCAACGGCCTGCGGATGATGCTCGCCTCCACGGGCGAGGTCGAGGTGGTCGGCACCGCGGCCGACGGCGAGGAGGCCGTCGCCCAGGCGATGACGCTCCGCCCGCGCGTCGTCGTCATGGACCTGCAGATGCCGCGGCTCGACGGCGTCCAGGCCACCCAGCGCATCGTGGAGACCTGCCCGCAGACCCACGTGCTCGTGCTGACCATGCACGAGGACGACGAGAGCGTCTTCGCCGCCATGCTGGCCGGAGCCCGTGGTTACCTGCTCAAGGGCGCCGACCAGACGGAGATCCTGCGGGCGGTGGCCGCCGTCGCCGGAGGCGAGGTCATCTTCGGGCCCGCGCTGGCCGGCCGGGTGACCCGCTACTTCAGCAGGCTCGCCGCCGTCCGGTCGCGGGAGCAGGACCCGTTTCCGCAGCTCACCGCGCGGGAGCGTGAGATCCTCGATCTCATCGCGGCCGGTCTGTCCAACACCCGCATCGCCGAGCGCCTGTCGCTGTCGCCCAAGACGGTGCGCAACAACGTGTCCAACGTCTTCGCGAAGCTGCAGGTGGCCGACCGGGCGCAGGCGATCGTACGAGCCCGTGAGGCCGGTTTCGGCCGCTGACCCGCGTCACGTTCGTCACCCGGGGCACTGGGGATCATGGAAGGGAGGAAGCGCGGACCCCCCGCCTGCTGACGCAGTCGGTCCCCCGCGACTGTGACGGGCACCGTGCGACGTGATGGGAAAGATCTTGGTCGGTACGGCCTCCTGGACGGACAAGTCGCTGCTCGCCTCGGGCTGGTATCCGCCCGAGGCGTCCACGCCCGAGGCCAGGCTCGGCTACTACGCGAGCCGGTTTCCCCTGGTGGAGGTGGACGCCACCTACTACAACCCGCCGGCTCGGCGTACGGCCGAGCTGTGGCGTGACCGTACGCCGAAGGACTTCACCTTCAACGTGAAGGCGTTCTCCCTGCTCACCGGGCATCCGACCCGGCCGGCCGCGCTCTACAGGGACCTGCGGGCCGTGCTGGGGGAGCCCAGACGCACGCTCTACCGGCGCGACCTCCCTCCTGAGGTCGTCGAGGAGGTGTGGCGCCGGTTCCTCGGCGCGCTGGAGCCGTTGCACGAGTCGGGGAAACTCGGCGCGGTGCTGTTCCAGTTCCCGCAGTGGTTCCCGCCGGGCGGCGCGAACCGCCGCTACATCCTCGAATGCCGCGACCGCTGCCTGCCGATGCGCGTGTGCGTCGAGTTCCGCAACGCGGCCTGGATGGACGAGGCCACCCGGGGGGACACCCTCGACTTCCTGGCCGCCAACGACGTGCCGTACGTCGGGGTGGACATGCCGCAGGGGCATCCCTCGTCGGTCCCGCCGGTGCTCGCGGCCACCTCCGACCTCGCCGTCGTCCGCCTGCACGGTCACTCGGAGAAGTGGACGAGCCGCGTCATCGAGGAGCGGTTCGGCTACCTCTACTCGGAGGAGGAGCTCCGGCACTGGGCCGGCCGGATCGCGGACCTGGCCGCCCGTACGGCGACCACACACGTGCTGACCAACAACTGCTGCGCCGACAACTCCCAGCGCAACGCCGCACGCCTGGCCGAACTGCTCGAAGAGCGGGGCGCCGACGTCGCCAGGCCGTCCGCCTGAGCACCGTGAGACGCCGAGCGGTGACGGAGGGCGGCCGAGGCAGCGGAGGGCGGCGCTTATTCCGATGGCATCGCGGAAACGCGTCTCGCTAGTCTCGCCCGGTGATGTACGAGCATCCCCTGGCGTACCTGCTCGGTATCGAGGGCGCCGCCTTGTCGCGTTCCTTCACCGGCCGGTTCGACCGCGGCTTCGTGGACGCGCGCATCGCCGAGATCCGCAGGCTGCTCGACGACGAGGCACTGGCGGAGGCGGCCGTGGAGGTCGCGCGCGTGGACACGACGGAGGGCTACCGCATCTGGTCCGGCTCCTACGACGGCCCCAACGGCTTGTTCGACATCGACGAGCCCCTCATGACCGGGATCGTCGACGCACTGCCCGCGGGCGTCGCCCTGGACGCCGCCTGCGGAACCGGCCGGGTCGCGGCGCTGCTGACCGGGCGGGGTCATCGGGTGCTGGGCGTGGACAGGTCCCCCGACATGCTGGCCCGCGCCCGTGCCCGGGCGCCGCTCGGCCGGTTCCTGCTCGGGGATCTGCACGACCTGCCGGTGCCGGACGACGCCGTGGACCTGGTGGTCTGCTGTCTGGCACTGACTCATGTCCCCGCGCTGGGACCGGTGATGACCGAGTTCGCCAGAGTCCTGCGTCCGGGCGGGCACCTGGTTGTCTCCGACATGCATCCCGAAGGAGTCAGACGAGGCTTCGTCCCGCCCGTACGGCGAGCAGACGGCACGCCGGGACGGATCTCCACCTACCAGCACTCGATCGGCGATTACCTGCGCGCCGCGCTGTCGGCCGGATTTCAGGTGCGACGCTGCGAGGAACCCAAAGCGGAGCGTCCCCGGCGCAGCGGGGTGCCGCCGGTGGGAGAGGCGGTCGGCGTGTGGGATCTGTGGCCCTGGTGCCTGACCGACCTGGTGCCCGAGGCGGCGGAAGCCGCCGACGGCGACGTGCCGACGATGGTCGTCTGGCATTTCCAGCTTCCCGGACAACGCTGACAGGGCCCGATGCGGGCCGCCCGGACGGTTCCGGACGGCCCGCGAGGAGCGTCAGGCCGGGTTCAGATGCCAGATCTGGTCACCGGCGACGATGCCGAGGCTGCCGTCGGTGTTGCCGGTGATCGTCTGCTGCTCCAGGGTGGTGCCGCTGCCCGGCGGGCTGTCGAGCACCTTGCTGCTGAAGCGGTTGACCAGATAGAACGTGCCGTCGGCGACCCGCCGCAACGTCCATTGCTGGCTGGTCGCGGTGCCGCAGGTCGCCTGCCTGATCTGCACGCCGTTCGCGGTGCCGGCCGAGACCAGGTCCAGGCACTTGGCGCTGTTGACGTTCACCAGGTTCCAGTACGACCCGGTGGCCTGCAGCCGCCACTGCTGGCTGGTCGCCCCCGACGGCGGGTTGTGGGTGACCAGCGTGCCGGAGGCGGTCGAGCCGCCGACCGGCTCGGCGTTGTCGCGGCTGCCCCGGCCCTGGAGGTAGTAGACGCTGTTGTTGACCGGGGCGATGCCGGTGACCTGGTTGAACACCCACTGCTGGTTGGTGGCGCCGGTGTAGGTCTGCTGGGTGACGGGCGAGGGATAGGAGCCGGTCGCGGTCAGTGCCAGGCCCGACAGCCAGTCGAAGATGGCGTACGTGTTGGTGCCGACCGGCAGGTAGGCGAAGCGCATGCCGTCCTGGCCGTTGCAGATGTACTGCAGCAGCGTCGTGCCGGGGGTGGTGCCGCTGTAGGAGCTGTCGGCGCACAGGCGGCTGCCGACGTTGATGAACTGCAGCCCGGTCGTGTAGCCCATCAGCCACTTCTGGCTGGGGGTGTCGACACGGGCGCGCTGGCTCAGCTCGGTCAGCGTCCCGGTGGACGCGCCGATGGGCTCCAGCGCCCCTCCCGTGGCCACGTTGGTGACGACGTAGGTGTTGCCGACCTTGGGATGGGGGTCGCTGTCGGCCGTGCTCCCGGCGATGAGGTAGGCGCTGTTGGCGGTGTTCCAGTGCGTGGCCAGGTAGCTGCCGGCGGCCGGGGCGGCGTTGTAGTAGTCGTCCCGGTTGCAGTCGGGCAGGCGGTAGTCGTTCCACTGGAGGCAGTTCCACGACGGGGTGCCGCCGTAGCACATGAGGTCCCACTGGTCCAGGCAGTGCCAGCTGCCGTCGGAGTGCGCGGCGCTCATCTGTACGGCGCCGAAGGTGTGCCCGAGTTCGTGGGCGATGGCGTTGGCGCCGAAACAGCCGGGGATGGCGTCCACCCGGGCGTAGGCCAGGCCGTTGTTGAGGTTGGCGGCCCCGGTCGTCAGGTCGTCGCCCTTGATCTCGCCCACGCCGCAGATCACGGTGGCCTCGGTGAGCATGAGGTAGTGCCGGTCGGTGCTGGTGTAGCCGAGGGCCTTCACGGCGTTGATGCCGGAGTCGAAGTCGGCCAGCGAACCGGCCGGGACCACGAGGTTGCGCACGACGGGAGCGCAACCGCCGGACGCCGACGTGGTCACGTAGCGGATGTGCCGGCTGCGGCCGGAGGTCGCGGCGCCGTCGTTGAATTGGTCGTCCGCGTCGGCCAGCCAGGCCCGGAACATGGGCAGCAGTTGCGCGTAGCGGTCGGGCATCGACGACTCGCGTACGTACAGCACCTCCACCCGCTTGCCGCTGGTGCCGTCGCCGTCACAGGCCACCAGCTGCGGGGTCGCCTGCGCCTCGGCCGCCGAGGCGGAAGGAAGCGCGGCCGGGCCGGCCCGATGGCCGATCTTGGCGCCGGGGAAGACGTCGGACGCGACGCGGGAGGGGCCGTCGTCCGGCGGCGCGGCGGCCGACGCCCGCGAGGGTAGGACGATCAGGACGGCCGCGAGCGCCCACATTGCCGCCAGGGAGAGGGTTCGCCTGAGCTGCATTCCGATGAACTCCCATCGGTACGGATACGCCCTCATAGGGGCGATTCACCGAAATGATCACATCAGACGGACAAACTTTTCGATCTTTGTAAGATTTCTCTCATAATGTTGACAAGTTGCGCCAATTCACCAATCAGAGGGTTCGGTTAACGCCATTTCCACTGCTTCGATACGGTTGGCGGAAGGATTTCCTGAGATTTCGTGCCATGGGAGAAAGAAGTCGCGTGGGCGAAGGGCGTGTTCAGGGCCGAGGAGGACGGCCGGTGTCGGCCTCTGGAACTGCCGGAGAACGTTCGGATGTGCGGAAGGCCGGGGATTCCCGTCCCGAACCGTCGAATTCACGGCTCCACCGACTGCGTTTCGGCCAGGCCGATAGCAAGACAAAGGGACAATGGCGAGACGCGGCTCAATGGCGAGACCGGCTCGGAGCCGGCCGGGCGGAACCAGGAGCGCATCCGCGAAAACCGGCCGCTCCTGCGCCGAATCTTCTTGTCCGTAATCAGCGTTAGGCCGCTCCTCGGCGTGGCCCTGCGGGGTGACACACCCCGCCGCCCGGCTCGGCCGGAAATCCGGTTGTCCGGAGGACCGGGGGCGCCCTGTTTGTGTCCGCCGCCGTCGAGTAGGCGTACCGGCGGTGACGAACCCGGTGAACCTGGGAGACTCGGGCCATGAACACAGCCGCCGGCCGGGCTCTCGCGTTGGTGGGAACGGGATTGGGGCTTCTCGCCGGCTTCGGCGCGATGATCCGGGGGCTGTTCGACGACGGGCCCGTCTTGGTGCGCGTCGGGTTCTTCGCCTTCGGTGCGCTGCTGTTCCAGCACCTCGTCCGCGGCCTGCTATGGGAGTGGCGACGGCCCGGCCCGGCGGCTTCCTCGAGCGAGGCGGGCGAAGAGTGAGAGCGTCCACGCCTCGGCGTTCCATGCGGTGAGTCCGGCGCCGGCCGGTCGCTCACTGTGGCCCGGCTGCTATGAAAGTTTCGCGCATTTTTCGGAAAAACGTCTGCGACAGTAGCGGTAATCCTGTCGCGAACAGCGTTGTCGTCGTCCTCGTGTACCCGGGTGGAACCCCCTCTGATTTGGGTCTTGCGGTGGCTGCAACATTTCGCTGATGCTTCGAAATCATTCACCCCCATCCGGCTTGCGGTTCTCTCCGGACCCGTGACAGGTCCGGGATCCCTCAGGAGGAAGGACGCACTGTCGTGAAAGGTCTCAAGGTCTCGGCGGCAACACCGGCGAAGCCGGTGCAGGCCGGGCCCGCACTCTCCATCGATGCCGGTCGGCCCTCCCACGGGGGCGGCCGATGATCGACGACGTCACCTCAGGCGGCGGGAGCCGCACCCCGGGCGTCCGCCGCGCGCTCGTCATCGGCGCCGTCGCGGCGCTTTCGCTGGGTCTCGCGGTGTTCGAGATCCCCGGTGCGAACGCCGGCGTGGGCGCACTCGTCGGGACAGGGACGGCGCAGGCGGTGGCGGCCGCCGGCGCCGAGGACGAGGACGAGGGCGCCGACTGCGCGGTGTCCGACCTGGGAGCTCTGACGGCCAACTCCAGGCTTCCCGATCCCTTCAAGAAGATCAACGGGCAGCGCATCACCTCGAAGTCGGACTGGCGGTGCCGCCGCGAAGAGATCAAAAAACTGGCCGAACGGTATGTCTACGGTGAGAAGCACGGCAAGCCGGCCGGCGTCACCGGGACGGTCTCGAGGACCGGCATCACGGTCAACGTGTCGGACAGCGGCAGGAGCGCGAGCTTCTCGGCGAGCGTGGACCTGCCGAGTGGCACCGGGCCTTTCCCGGCCGTCATCGTCTACGGAGGATTCGGCGCCGACACGGCCACCATCAAGGCGAGCGGCGCCGCCGTCATCAGCTACGACCCCTACACGGTCGGCAAGGAGGGCACGGCCCGCAACAACAAGCAGGGTGCCTACTACAGCATCTACGGCTCTTCGAGCAGCACCGGACTGCTCGCCGCCTGGGCCTGGGGCGTGAGCCGCATCATCGACGTCATCGAGCAGTCGGGTGGCGGCATCCTCAAGGCGGATGCGACCGGCGTCACGGGCTGCTCGCGGTTCGGCAAGGGCGCGTTCACGGCCGGAGTGTTCGACCAGCGCATCGCGTTGACCATGCCGATCGAGTCGGGCAGCGCCGGCGTTCCCATCTTCCGCGGCATCGCCCAGGAGTCCGGCGCGCAGCCGCTCAGCAGTGCCTACTCCGAGCAGCCGTGGCTGGGAGACGCGTTCAGCTCCTTCACCGGCAACCCCGGCCAACTGCCGGTGGACACCCACGAGATGGTGGGCATGATCGCCCCGCGCGGGCTGTTCATCATGGAGAACCCGCACGTCGACTGGCTGGGCGCCCAGTCGGGCAGCGTGGCCGCGCTGGCCGGGGCCGAGATCTACAAGGCGCTCGGCGCGGGAGACAACATCAGCTACTGGTCCGACGTGCAGGACGGCACCCACTGTGCCGCCCGGTCGGAATGGCGCACCCCGCTGCAGCAGAACATCCAGAAGTTCCTGCTGAAGACGGGCAACGCCCCCGCCGTGTTCCGGGTCTCGTCCAAGAAGTCCGGCAACCTGTCGCAGTGGAGAGACTGGACGACCCCGGTCCTGACCGACTCGAGCCCGTCTCCCAGCCCGAGCCCCTCGCCGAGCCCGCCCGTGAGCCCGAGCCCCTCGCCAAGCGGGAGCCCGAACACCAGCCCGAGCCCGCCGGTGAGCCCGAGCCCCTCGCCGTCCGGCGGGGTGAGCGGCGCGTGCTCGGCGACGTTCCGGGTGGTCAACTCCTGGTCCGGCGGCTGGCAGGGTGAGGTGACGGTGCGCGCGGGGAACTCCGCCGTCAACGGCTGGACGGTGAACTGGACCTGGCCGGGTTCGCAGACCATCACCCAGATATGGGGAGGCGTACGGTCGGGCTCCGGCTCGAACGTGACGGTGCGCAACGATGCGTGGAACGGCTCGGTCGCGGCCAACGGGAGCACGACCTTCGGCTTCATCGCCGGAGGGTCCTCGGCCACCCCGACGGCCACCTGCACCAGCCCGTGACCCACGGGTGATCGGACCCTGACGCCTGGGCCCGCGGCGGCCGCGCCGCGGGCCCTCGGCATGTCCGCGCCGGGCACGACGGCTGAACCTGCCGGCTCCCGCAGCGGGGCGCCGCCTCGATCAGTGGCCGAAGATCATGACGATGCCGACGATGACGAAGTGGATGAGCACCGCGAACACCAGGACGCTGGCGAAGATCCACTTGGCGGGGCCGTGCTCGAAGTGCTTGCTCTCCTTCATCGGCGGGCGCTGGGCGACGCGGTCGGCGATGCGCTCTTCGAGACTCTTCCTACGGGCCATGACACTTCCTGTGTTCTCGGCGCTGAGTAGTGCACTAACAGTTAGTGTACTAATCAAGTAGCATAGCGGTGGAGGTGCACATGAGTGACGTTGGCGACATCGTCGACCCGCTGGCCCTGGAGAACCAGGTCTGCTTCGCCCTGGCGGTCGCCTCACGGTCGGTCATCGGCCTCTATCGGCCCCTGCTCGAACCGATGGGTCTGACCCACCCCCAATATCTGGTGATGCTGGCCCTGTGGCAGTACGCGCCGTTGTCGGTCAAGGACCTCAGCAGGCTGCTGCAGTTGGAGCCGGCCACGCTGTCGCCGTTGCTCAAGCGCCTGGAGACCGCCGGCCTCGTCGAGCGCCGCCGCGCCAGCGACGACGAGCGTTCCCTGGCGATCGTGCTGACCGGAGAGGGACGCGCGCTGCTTCGGCAGGCCGAGAAGGTGCCCGTGGCGATCGTCGAGCGGCTGGGCATGGAGCTGACCGAGCTGCAGAGCCTGCACCAGGCGCTGACCCGCGTGATCGGCGCGGCCAACGGCGCCCACCTCGCCGGACAGCGCTAGAACCCCCAAACCGGGGCCTCATTCCTGAGGAATGACCCGCTCTCCTTCACCAAGGGGCTCCTCGAAGCCCGCCAGGTAGGACCGCAGAAGATCCTCAGACACCGTGACGCTGTTCGGCCCATGCAGGGCGTTGCGCGCCGCGAGCCGTCGGTGCAGGGTCTCCGGGGTCGCTTTCAGGTAGACGAGCTCCCACCGATACCCGTGACTCTCGATCAGAGACTTGTACCGGTCGCGCGTCGCGCGCCGCCAGAAGCTGTAGTCCAGGACCACCCTCCTGCCTGCCCGCATCAGGCGCACAAGCTCCTGCCGTAAGGCCTCCTCGGCACGGGCCTGATGGTCCTCGTACTCCTTCGGGTCGAGATGGCCGCCGTCGCGCCCCAGCCGTGCCCAGACGGCCTCGTCGATGGACAGCCGGATGTAGCCGCGCTGCTCCAGCTCCTGCGCGTAGGTCGTCTTGCCCGAACCCGCGATGCCGCACATCATCACGACGCGCCGCTCCGGCTCGTCCTGAAGCCGAGGGGCGGGACGCCCTGAGCCAAGGTCGTCGCGAATGTCGGCCATGTCCCGACCGTACGCCGCCGGGACACGGGCGTGGCACTGCCGCCATGCGGGCGTTGCGCGGGAGCGGCGGCTGGCGGAGCCGCCGCCCGGATGCCCTCGTCGGGTGGGTGGGCGGCATCGGCCCGGGGCGGCTCCCTAGCTCCCCATGCAGATCACGTAGATGGTGCCGCTGACGCCCTTGCCGTAGAGCCTCCAGCCGACCGCCTTGCCGTTGACGAGGTAGGGCGCGTTCGTGGTGATGAAGGGCGCGCTCGCCCCGCTGCCGGCGATGAAACCGCCGCCCGTCGCGAGCATGGCGTCCGGGCACATGATGTCGTCGCTGCCGCCGCCGGCCGGCAGGTAGAGGGAGTCCGCTTTCGTGATGACGCTGGCGGATCCACCCCCGGAGCCTGCGGGGCCCGCGGGTCCGGCCGGACCCGCGGGACCACGCGCGCCCGTCTCGCCCTTCTCACCCCTCGGGCCCTGGGGACCCGTGAGGCCGCGCTCGCCCTTCGGCCCCTGGGGGCCGGTCTCGCCCTTGTCCCCCTTCGGGCCCTGCGGACCGGCGGGGCCACGGTCGCCCTCCTTGCCCGGGGCGCCGTCCTTGCCGTCCTTGCCCAGGGCGCCGGTGTCACCCTTCGGGCCCTGCGGACCGGCGGGACCGCGCAGGCCCTGGGGACCCCGCAGGCCCTGCGGGCCACGCGGGCCCTGCTCCCCGGTGTCGCCCTTCGCACCGGTGCCGCCGACGCCCACCGGACCCTGCGGACCGGTCTTGTTCCACGACACCTTCGTCTCGGTCGGCTTACACGTCGTCCTGGCGTTGACCAGGCGCATATACCGCGTGCTCTTGTTCACACACGCGTAGAAGGCGGCGTCACTCGCCGACGAAGCGGTGGCCGCACCACCCAGAACCAGGACCGACCCGACCAGGGCGCCGGCCGTCACGAGGCCGATGCTCCGCCCGCCCGGCAACTTGATAGCCACGGGACTTCCCTCTCCAAGGCATAAGGGGCGACTGATGCGCAAGAGGCGCGAGTGATACACGTCCGAGCGGAAGCGGCGGTTGTCCTCCCGTAGATCACGTATGCGCATCACCGCTCCGTGTCAGCCACCTTGGTCAGAAGTCACGCGCGCGAACCCGTCGCGGCGGGGGATTCAGAGGGTCACGACGGCGCCGGTGAGACGGGCCTGTTCTGCGGCCCACACCACACGATGGGTCATCAGGCTCTCGTCCGCGTCCGAGCGCAGCAGGCCGGCGTCGCCCGAGGCCACCGCGGCGAGGAAGGCGTCCGTGAGGCCCTCGTCCCCGCCCCCGTGCCCGTCGGCCGCCGACGGGCCCTGCACCTCGGACGTCGCGTCATCGGCGTCCACGATGATCGTCTCCTCGGCGCCGGTGCGGAAGTCGACCAGGCGCAACGTGCGGCCGTCGCCGTCCACGTAGCCGTGCGTCCCGAACAACCGCGTGCGCCGGTGCTCCATCGGACTGAACGCGCTCATCGTGAACGAGCATGTCGCGCCGTCGCCGAACTCCATCAGGACCTCCTGATGATCCACGACGTCGTTGTCGCACGCGTACACGCACCGCCCGTACGGCCCCGTGCGCAGCGCTTCCAGCACGTCCGCCTCGGTGCGCCCGGGCGTGACGGCCGACAGCGGCCAGAACTCGCTCGACGGATCCCCGAGACACCCCAGGTAGAGCCGCGGCGCCGAGTAGGGGCACGACGACTCGACCGGGCAGTCGAGGCACCTGTCGGCGGCCCCGGCGGGCCGGTCCTCGGGACGGAAGTGCGAGAGGGAGCCGAACGACGAGACGCGTACGGGTGGCCGTCCGAAGAGGTGGACGAGCCAGTCGATGTCGTGGCACGCCTTGGCCAGCAGCATCGGCGCGGAGGTGTCCTGCCGCCGCCAGTGCCCGCGGACGAACGAGTGCGCCTGGTGCCACCACCCCACGGGCTCCAGGTGCTGGACGTTGACGAGCCGCCCGATCCGCCCGTCCTCCAGCAGCCCGCGCATCGCCCGCGTGTAGGACGTGTATCGCAGCACGTGGCAGACCGCGAGCATGATGCCGTTGCGCCTGGCCGCGTCGGCGATCCTGGTCGCCTCCTGCTCGGTCGTGGACATCGGCTTCTCCAGGAGAATGTGGTAACCGAGGTCCGCCAGCGCCACCGCCGGTTCGGTGTGCAACCGGTCGTGCGTGGCGACGACCGCCGCGTCGGCGATCCGGCCGCCCGCCGCCAGGTCCTCCCAGCCGGCGTGCGCCCGATCCGGCGCGATCCCGAACTCCTCCACGAAGATGGCACGCCGGAGGGGATCGGGATCGGCCACCGCGACCACGCGGCCTGCGCCCGTGTGGTGGGCACGGCGAGCGTAGGTCAGCCCTCGCAGGCCTCCGCCGACGACGGCTAAAGTCACCTCAGTCATGGAACCTTCCCCGAGTCAATATCATGGAGAACATCATTATTCGTCCCGGAAAAGTCGACGGCAAGGGGGGCTCGATGGCTGGGGAGCCGAGCGGCGGTGACCTGTCGCGGCTCAGGCAGCTCAACTCGCTTGCCGTGATCAAGGCGTTGCAGGGCGGGACGTCGCTCACGCTCACCGAGGTGGCCAAGCGCACCGGGCTGTCGCGTGCCTCCACCGAGGACGTGGTCCGCGAGCTGCTGCAGAAGGGCTGGCTGACCGAGGCGGAACCCACCGCGGGCGGCGTGGGCCGCCCGGCCAGGCGCTACCGGTTCAGGGCGGAGGCGGGTCGGGTGCTCGGCGTCGACATCGGCGGGCACAACGTCCGCGCGGTCGTCGCCGACCTGGACGGCGCCGTGCAGAACACCGCCCGCGTCCCCGTCACGCCCGAGATGGGCCGGGCCGAGCGCCTGGAGGCGGTCGACCGAGCGGTGACCGAGTGCCTGGAAACGGTGGGCCTGACCGGCGGTGACGTGTGGGCCTCGGGCGTCGGCACCACCGGCCTGGTGGACGGCGCCGGCAGGGTGGTGCTCTCGGAGGCGCTGCCCGAGTGGACCGGAGTCGATCTGGCCGCGCACGTGCGCCGGCTCGTCCCCGCCCCGGTGCTCGTCGAGAACGACAGCAGGCTCGCCGCGCTGGCCGAGTGCTGGCGCGGCGTGGCGCGTTACGCCAAGGACATGGTGTTCCTGCTCGCCGGCCTGCGTACGGGCGCGGGCCTGGTCATCGACGGCAAGCTGCACAAGGGGTTCGCCAACGCCTCGGGCGAGATCGGCGCGCTGCCGGTGCTCGGCTGGATCCGCGCGCAGGAGCACCTGAGCGATGCCAGCGGCGAGGCGGGCGACGTGTTCGCCGCGGCCAGGGCGGGTGACAGGGCCGCGGCCGCGGCCGTGCGCCGCTACGTCAGGGACCTGGCGCTCGGCACGTCCGCGCTGGTCCTGGCGCTCGACCCGCAGATGGTCGTGGTCGGCGGCGGCTTCTCGCGCTCGGCCGACGTGCTCATCGAGCCGCTCAGGCGCGAGCTCGACCGCTGGTGCATCCGCACCCCCGAGGTGCGCATGTCGGCGCTCGGCGAGGAGGGCGTGGTGCTCGGCGCCGTACGGCTGGCCCTCGACGACGTCGAGGACCGCGTGCTCGACGGCCGCACCCCGCTGGTCGGCCACCGGTGAGCTGCTGCGCCACCCGTGAGCTCGTGAGCCATCTGTAACACAGCCACCCTTGAACAAAATTTCACAGGACTCCATGATTACTCCCACGTTCTAGGAGAGGACCGGGAGATGTGGAAGTCGGCACGACGCGGTGCTGCGCTCCTCTGCGCGGCGCTGCTCGCCTCCGCGTGCGGGGGCGGTGAGCAGGCCGGCTCCGGCGCGCAGTCGTAGGAGAAGGTGACGCTGTCCTACGGAGTCTGGGACGCGACCCAGCAGAGCGCGATGCGGGAGCTGGCGGCGGAGTTCACCAGGACGCATCCGAACATCGCCATCGACGTCCAGCTCACGCCGTGGGCCGACTACTGGACGAAGCTCAAGGCCGCGGCGAGCGGCGGGGCGGCTCCCGACGTCTTCTGGATGAACGGCCCCAACTTCCAGCTCTACGCCTCCAACGGCGTGATCGAGCCGATCGAGGAGCAGGTCGACACGTCGGTCTACCCCAAGGCGCTGGTCGACCTCTACACGTACGACGGCAAGCTGTACGGCCTGCCGAAGGACATGGACACGGTCGGCGTCTGGTACAACAAGGCGCTCTTCGACGCCGCCAAGGTGAAATACCCCGCCGACGGCTGGACCTGGGCCGACTTCAAGGAGGCGGCCGCCAGGCTCACCGACCAGGACAAGGGCGTCCACGCCATCGGAGCCGAGCTCACGAGTTTCCAGGAATACCAGTACAACACCATCTACCAGGCCGGCGGCTACGTGATCTCTCCGGACGGCAGGAAGTCCGGCTACGACGACCCCAAGACCATCGAGGGCCTGAAGTTCTGGACCGACCTGATCGCCGCCAAGCAGTCGCCGGACCTCAAGACCATGACCGACACCGCTCCGCTCCAGCTCTTCGAGGCCGGCAAACTGGCGATGTACTGGGGCGGCTCCTGGGACGTGGCCGAGTTCACCAAGAACGACTACACCAAGGACAAGGTGGACGTCGCCCCGCTGCCGAAGGGCAAGAAGCAGGCCACGATCATCCACGGCGTCGCCAACGTGATGTCGGCCAAGACCGAGCACCCGGCGCAGGCGTGGGAGTTCGTCAAGTTCCTCGGCTCCAAGCCGGCCGCCGACATCCTCGGCAAGAAGGGCCCGATCCCGGCCTACAACGGCACCCAGAGCGCCTGGGTGAGCGCCCACCCCGAGCTGAAGCTGCAGGTCTTCCTCGACGCCGTCGCGTACGCGGTGCCGTACCCCGTCTCCAAGAACACCGCCGCCTGGCAGGAGGCGGAGCTCACCAACCTCACCAAGGCGTGGACCGGCGAGGTGCCGGTCGAGAAGGCGGCCGCGGACCTGGCGGCCGGGATGAACGACCTGCTGGCCAAGGAGTGACGTGACCACCACCGCCGGACCGCGGGCCGTACGGGCGGCCCGCGTGGAGAAGGCGCGGCGGCCCCGCGCCGAGGCTTTGTGGGGGTATGCGTTCATCGCCCCCACCGGCCTCGGCCTGGCCGTCTTCTACCTGTGGCCCGTCCTGCAGACCGCCTATTTCTCCTTCACCGAGTGGGGGGCGTTCGGCGGGCACACCTGGACGGGGCTCGACAACTACACCCGGCTCCTCGGCGACCCCGAGGTCGGGCGGGCGATGCTCAACACGCTCGCGTACACCTCCCTCGGCCTGATCGGGATCCCGCTCGCGATCGTGTTCGCGGCGCTGCTCAACCGGCCGGGGCTGCGGGGCGTGAGCGTGTACCGCACCGCGTTCTTCCTGCCCGTGGTCACCATGCCGGTCGCGGTCGCGATGCTCTGGCGCTGGCTCTACAACGGCGACTACGGCCTGGTCAACCAGGTGCTCGCGACGGTCGGCATCGACGGGCCCAACTGGATCGCGGATCCGGCCACGGCGATGTACGCGCTGGTCGTCGTGGGCGTCTGGAGCAGCATCGGCTACAACCTGATCATCTTCCTGGCCGGCATGCAGGCCATCCCGAAGGAGCTGTACGAGGCGGCCTCCCTCGACGGGGCGGGACGGGTCAGGCAGTTCTTCTCGATCACGCTGCCGATGTTGTCGCCGACCGCGTTCTTCGTCTCGATCGTCTCGGTGATCGGCTCGCTGCAGCTGTTCGACCTCGTCTTCGTGATGACCGGGTCGGGTCAGTCGGCGCGGGCCAACCCGGCGTACGGGCGGCTCCAGACCGTGGTGCAGCTCTTCTACGAGCGGGCCTTCGTTACCAACGACCGCGGTTACGCGGCCGCCGTCGTGATCGCGCTGCTCGTGCTCATCGCGGGGCTGACGATCCTGCAGTTCCGGCTCCAGCGGAGGTGGGTGCACTATGTCTGACCACCCTATGTCTGACCACCCCATGTCTGACCACCCCATGTGTGACCACCGCGTGTCCGAGCGCCGGGCCTTCGGCGTGCGCGGTGCTTTCGGCGTGCGCGGTGCTTTCGGCGTGCGCGGTGCTTTCGGCGTGCACGCTGTGCTCGTCGCGGCGTCGCTGGCGATGGTGGCGCCGTTCGTGTGGCAGGTCGTCACCTCGCTCAAGACGCTCAGCAGCGCCACCAGGGTGCCGCCGACGTTCCTGCCGGAGGGCCGGTGGGACAACTACGCCAAGGTCTTCGAGCTGCTGCCGTTCGGCGACCAGTTCGTCAACACGGTCGTCATGGCGGCGGGGCGGGTCGCAGGGCAGGTGCTGTTCTGCTCGATGGCCGCCTACGCCTTCGCCCGGCTGCGCTTCCCCGGCAGGAACGTGTTGTTCGGGGTGTTCCTGTCGGTCCTCATGGTGCCGCCGCAGCTCTTCGTGATCCCGCAGTATCAGATCATGTCCTCGCTCGGGTGGCTCAACAGCCTCCAGGCGATCATCGTGCCCGGCCTGTTCAGCGCGTTCGGGGTGTTCCTGCTGCGGCAGTTCTTCCTCGGGCTGCCGCGCGAGCTGGAGGAGGCGGCCCGGCTCGACGGCGCGGGCCCGGTCCGGATCTACTGGTCGATCATGCTGCCGCTGGCCAGACCGGGGCTGGTGGCGCTGTCCGTGCTCGTGCTCCTGTGGGCGTGGAACGACCTGTTCTGGCCGCTGGTGGTCAACACCGATCCGGAGAAGATGACGCTGTCGGCGGGGCTGGCCTCACTGCAGGGCCAGTATCAGACCGACTACCCGGTCCTCATGGCCGGCTCCCTGATCGCCTCGCTTCCCGTGATCGCCGTCTTCGTGTTCCTGCAGCGGCAGTTCATCCAGGGCATCGCCCACACCGGCAGCAAGGGCTGACCCTTCGGCCGAGGAGCGCGCGGCCGCCGGCCCCGAGACCGACGAGGGCTCCGCGCTCACACCGGGTCGGCGCCGACGATCCTCCCGTCCGCCGCGAGCAGCCGGAACGGCGCCGCCCGGCCGGGCGCGTCGAGGGCGACCGCCCGGCGGTCGAACGCGCGGACGCCCAGCCCGAACGCGGCGAGCCGCAGGTGCAGGGCGCCGCCGGACGGCACGCTCATGACCGTGACGGCCGCCGGCGGGTGCGGCGCCGGCGGCGGACGGTAGCCGGGATGGGCGTCGTCCTCGTGGCCGGTCCCGTGCTCGTGGTCGCGCAGCGCCGCTTCGAGCTCGTCCCATCCCGTCGGGACCAGAAAACGGGCCACGTGGTCCAGCAACCGATCGAGGGTCGGCGCGACGCGAGCCCCTCCGGTGCTGCCGGACACCAGCCACCCCTGCGGGACGGTACGGACCCGTACCCCCGTGCACACGGCGCCGGCGAACCGGGCGACGGCCCACCGGCGCCGGTGCCCGGACACGAGGGGCCCGGCCCAGTCGGCGGGCGGACCTCCACAGGCGCCGCACATCCGAACACCCCCCTCCTGCTCGGAACCGGGACGGTCACGCCCGGGGGCGGCGGGCCGTGAAGTCGTCCGCGATGGCGTCGAACGTGGACCACCGGACGCCCTCGTGCTTGTTGATGTGCTCGATGAGGCGCTCCAGCATGAGCAGGACCTGCGGGCGGCCCGAGACGTCCGGGTGGATCGTCATGGTGAAGACGGCGTAGTCCGACTCGCGGTAGACCCAGTCGAACTGGTCGCGCCACATCTCCTCGATGTCGCGAGGGTTGACGAAGCCGTGGCTGTTCGGGCTGGTCTTGATGAACATCATCGGCGGCAGGTCGTCGAGGTACCAGCTCGCCGGGATCTCGACGAGGTCGGTCTCCTCCCCGCGCACGAGCGGCTTCATCCACTCGCGGGCGTCCTTGCTGTAGTCGATCTTCGACCAGGTGTCGCCCACGCGCACGTAGTACGGCTCGAAGTCGCGGTGCATGAGCGAGTGGTCGTACTTGATGCCGCGTTCGAGCAGCAGCTCGTTGGTGACCGGCGAGAACTCCCACCACGGCGCGACGTACCCGGTGGGACGCCGGCCGGTGCGCGTCTCGATGAGGTCGATGCAGTAGTCGAGGATGGTCGACTCCTGCTCGCGGGTCATCGCGATCGGGTTCTCGTGGCTGTAGCCGTGCACGCCGATCTCGTGTCCGGCGGCCACGACCTGCTCGAACTGCTCGGGAAAGGTCTCGATCGAGTGACCGGGCCAGAACCAGGTCGACGGCAGGTCGTACTTCTTCATCAGGGCGTTGAGCCGCGGCACGCCCACCTCTCCGGCGAACAGGCCGCGCGAGATGTCGTCCGGGGAGTCCTCACCACCGTAGGAGCCGAGCCAGCCGCCGACCGCGTCGACGTCGATCCCGAACGCTACGAAGATTTCCTTGGCCACAGCGCATCCTCTCTTCTTGGTATCGATGGGTCAGACATGGGCGGCGAGGGTCTGCCGCGTGACGGGGACACCCTCGGAGAGCAGCAGCGCCAGCAGCAGCCTCGCCTGATAGACAGGCAGCCCGCCCATGCTCAGCGCCCCGGCGCGTACGAGGTCGACCCCGCCGCCGTTGCCGTACGTGGGCACGACCGGCCCCTCGGCCACCCGCGTGGACAGCCCTACGACCGTTCCCGCGGACACCGCCTCGGTAATCCACTCCAACAGCGCGTGGTTGGCGTTGCCGACGCCGGTCCCGGCGAGCACGACGGCCCGCGCACCGGCGCGTACGGCGGCCCGGGCGAGCGCGGCGTCGGCGCCGGGGTGGACCGTCACGACGTCCACCCGGGTGTCGTCGAATCGGGGGCCGGGCAGGCTCAGCGGCGCCGGGCGCACCGGCCGCGCCGTGATGTGGACCCCGGAGGCGTCCACCCGGCCGATGGGACCGCCGTCCAGGGTCCTGAACGGCTGGGCGGCGACGGTGTGGTGCTTGCGGGTGCCCCGGGCGGCGAAGATCCGCCCGGCGAAGGAGATGAGCGCGCCGCACCCACGCGCTCGGGGGGAGGCGGCGACGGCGACGGCCTCCCGGAGGTTGCGCGGCCCGTCGCTGTCGGGCTGGTCGGCCGCCCGCTGCGCGCCGGTGAGGACGACGGGCTTGTCGATGTCGTGGACGAGGTCCAGGAGGAAGGCCGTCTCCTCCATGGTGTCGGTGCCGTGGGTCACCACGACGCCGGTCACGTCGTCCCTGACGATCTGCGCCGCGACGGCCTCCGTGATGAGGCGCAGCTCGCGGTGGCCGAGCAGGTAGGAACCGAGGTTGAGCAGATCATGGCCCTCGACCTCGACGTCCCCATAGCCGGTGGAGCCGAGCAGCTGCGCGGCGGTCCTGCGCGCCACGGCCGCGCCGCCGGGTTCGCTGCTCGACGCGATGGTGCCGCCGGTCGCGATGACGACGACGCGTGCCGTCCGAGCCGCGCCTTCCGTGCCGCCGCTCATGGCATGACGTCGCCGCTGTTGGGCCCCAGCGTCTGGCCGACGTAGATGTCGCCGCCGGGCGAGCTCGCCAGGAGCAGCGCGGTCGGCGCGACCTCCTCTGGACGGCCGAACCTGCCGAGCGGCAGCTCGGCGGCCTTGCTCCGCTTCCACTCCTCCGACAGCCCGTCGATGAGCGGCGTCACGATCGGGCCGGGGGCGATCGCGTTGACGAGCACGCCCTTCGGCGCGAGTTCGAGGGCGAGGGCCTTCGTCAGGCCGATCACGCCCGCCTTGGCGGCGACGTAGTGAGCGAGGTTCGTGCCGCCCTTGATCCCGAGCTGGGAGGCGATGTTGACGATGCGGCCCCGGCCCGCCGCCACCATGTACGGCGCTGCGTAGCGGGCGGCGAGGAAGACCCCGCGCAGGTCGACCGCGATGGTGCGGTCGAAGCGCTCGGCGGTCATCTCCAGGAAGGGGACCTCGTCGAGGATGCCGGCGGCGCTGACCAGCACGTCGATCCGGCCGTGCCGTTCCACCACCTCGGCCGTCGCGCGCTCGACGGCGGCGGCGTCGGTGATGTCGACGACGTGGCCCGTGACGTGGCCGGTGACCGTGCCGAGGCCCAGCAGCTCCTCGGGGGCGGGCTTGACGTCGAGCAGGGCGAGACGGGCGCCTTCGGCGGCGAACAGCCGGGCCGTCGCGGCCCCGATCCCGCTCGACGCTCCGGTGATGACGGCGACCTGGCCGTCGAGCGTTCCCATGTCCTGTTCCCCCTCAGCTCGGCCAGCGGACCGTGAGCCCGCCGTCCACGACGACGCTCTGCCCGGTCACGTACGCGGCGTCGTCGGAGGTGAGGAACCGGATCACCCGGGCCGCCTCGTCGACCGTGCCGACCCGTCCGGCCGGGATGATCTTTCCTGCCTCCCGCAGGCCCTGCGGCCCGAGCGAGTTGACCTCGTCGAGCGACTGGGGGCTCTCGATCAGTCCGGGGATCACCGCGTTGACGCGGATCCCGCGCGATGCCAGCTCGACGGCCAGGGAACGGCACAGACCGAGCACGCCGGCCTTGGCCGCCGCGTAGTGGCTGTGCTCCTCCCACCCGTACACGCCGCCGGCGATCGAGGAGGTGGCGACCATCGCGCCGCCGTGCTCCATCCGCGCCGCGCAGGAGCGGAAGATCCGCAGGACGCCGCCGAGGTCGACAGAGAGCATGTCGTCCCACGCGCCGTCGGTCATCTCCTCGAGCGGCTGACGGCGCAGCACGCCGGCGGCGGCCACGGCGATGTCGAGGCGGCCGAAAGCGTCCACCGCCGCCTGGGCGAAGCGCTCGGTCTGCTCGTACGACCGGACGTCGAGCTCCACGGCCGTGCAGCGCCCGCCCGCGGCCTCGACGGCCGCGACCGTCTCGCCCGCGTCGTGCGGGTCCCCCGGGTAGTAGCCGACGACCGAGTGCGCCCCGGCCCTGGCGTAGGCGACGGCCAGGGCCCGGCCGATGCCGCTGGCCCCTCCCGAGATGACCGCGACCTTGCCGTCGAGCCCGTCGTCCCTGGTCATGCGAGAACCTCCTTCTTCTCTGCCGCGTGGTCGCCGAACCTGTTGGTGGTGTTCGTGCCGAGCATCAGGAGGCCCGAGATCAGCATGAAGACGGAGCCGGCGGAGATCGCGGCGACGGTCATGGACAGCCCGGCCGCGAGGAGCACGCTGAGCAGCGCCGATCCGGCGATACCGCCCAGCGGCGCCATGACGTGCGCCACGTTGGCTCCCGTTCCCCGTACGTGCGCCGGGAACGACTCGCCCATGTAGAACAACATCGCGGCGTACGGGCCGTTGAGGAAGAACAGCGTCAGTGCGTAGAGCGCGACGGTGAGTCCCTGCCCGGTGGGCAGGAGGAGCATGAGAAGGCTGACGGTGCCTCCGATGGTCCACCCGAGCGTGATCGTCAGCTTCCGCCCGATCCTGTCGCCGATCCAGCCGTGGAAGAGGTATCCGGCGAATCCGGCGATGTTGGACAGCACGAGGACGATGAGCGCGCTCTCGAACGAGACGCCCTTCGCCTCCACCAGGACCGTGGTGCCGAGGACGGAGAAGACCTGGATGCCCATCCAGTTGGTGAGCCACGCGAGCGACAGGCTGATGGTGTGCCGCCGCAGCCCGGGAGCGAGGACGTCCTTGAGCGCGCCGCTCGTCGTGCCGTCCACCAGCTCGGTGACGTCGTGTTCCTCGGCGAGCCGGCGCGCCCCGGCGTGATCGCCCTGCTCCTGGCGGCGCTTGACCTCCTTCATCGCGAGGAACGTCGGGGACTCGGGCAGCCTGAGCGCGAGCAGGATGATCGGGACGGAGAAGACGAGGGCGAAGAGGAAGGACCAGCGCCAGCCGGCGAGCGGCAGGAGCACCGCCGTGATGCCCGCCGACAGCAGCGCGCCCACCGGCCACCCCGCCTGCACGAGGCTGAAGACGAAGCCCCGGTTCTTCACCTTCTTGAACATCTCGTTGAGGTAGACGGCGTTGACCACCTCTTCGGAGAGCGACAGGCCGGTGAACGCCCGGATGACGACCACGCTCACGGCCCCGACCGCGAGCCCGGTGAGCCCCGAGGCGAGCGCGCCGCCGGTCATCAACAGGACCAGGGCCTTCTTCCGGCCCATCCTGTCCAGGACCGGGCCGACGACGAGGGAGACGACGAACACGCCGACCGTGGCGAAGGTGTTGACCATCGTCGACCGGCTCGTGGACCAGCCGAAATGCTCGCCGATCTTGGGCAGGAGCGTGCCGAAGAGGGTGTAGTCGTACACGGAGGCGACCCAGGCGAGGAAGGCGATGACGCTCACGTAGGCGACCGCCCGCTTCGTCACCGGCCGGTTCCAGGGTTCGCGGGCGGGCGCTCTCAGGGACGCGCCCTGCGCTCCCTGCGACGGGACAGCTCCCATGGCGGGACTCCTCCTACTTGGTGCACTGCAATGCACACAAAGGTTTGTGTAGCGCTACACAAAGGTTTGTGTAAAAGCGAAGGCTTTTGGGGTGCGAGTCGGCGGTTGTGGCGGCCCTTGCACATGGGGTTCGCGGGCGTCACGCCGGCCGGCGGCGGAATCGTCGATCCACTCGCTCGGCCGGGCCGTACGGGACCGCACCGGAACTGCGTGGGGGCCGGTGCGCCCCGGTCTGTTACCCAAACCTTTGTGTAACCTGCAGGCAGGTTAGAGTCGGGCATCCGCCCATGTCAAGGGTCACATCGACCGGCCGGCCCCGCCCGGACCCGTGGACCGGGAGGCCTCCGACGACACCGTCGACTCGCGGACGACGAGCGTCGGCGGCAGGCGCAGCGGCTCGACCTCGGCGCCCTGGAGCAGGTCGAGCAGCATCCGCAGCCCCAGCCGTCCGATCTCGTGCATCGGCGACCGTACGGTGGTCAGCGGAGTGGGCAGCTCGGCCGCCAGCGCGGTGTCGTTGTAGCCGACCAGCGCGACGTCGTCGGGAACCGACAGCTTCCTGTCGCGCAGGGCGCCCATCACGCCGATCGCCGCGAAGTCGTTGGTGGCGAAGATCGCGTCCGGCAGCGGGCGGCCGTCGAGGATCCGCTCCGCCGCCTCCCGTCCGCCCTGCGCGTCGAAGTGGCCGCGGACGATGCGGTGCGGAGGGACGTCCACCCCCGCCTCGCGAAGCGCGTCGACGGCGCCCTGGGTCCGGTCGAGACCGGTCGAGGCGTACGGCTCCCCGGCCAGGATCGCGACGTCCCGGCGTCCGATGGACACGAGGTGCTCGCCCACCAGCCTGCCGCCGAGAAGGTCGTCGCAGGTCACGGACGGGTAGTCGCGGGCACGCCGGGAGACGAGGACGAACTTCGTGCCGCGCTCCGCGACCCCCTTCAGGAACTCGCCGTCGACCAGCGCGTCGCCGAAGATCATGCCCTCGACCCGGCGCGACAGCAGCGTCTCGGTCGCCCGCGCTCGCTTCTGCGGATCGTCGAGAGAGTTGGTGACGAAGGTGGCGAAGCCCCTCTCGGTGGCCGCCTCGTCGATCCCCTCGTAGATGGTGGCGAGGACGTAGTCCTGAAGCCTCGGCACGATCACGCCGATCAGCCGGGAGCGCCGCGTCCGCAGCCCGACCGCCTGCGGGTTGGGCGTGTACCCGTGCGAGGCCGCCGCGGCGCGGACACGCTCGATCGTCTCCATGGACGCCCAGCGGCGCGCCTCCGCCTCGGAGGTCGAGTTCAGCACCCGGGAGACCGTCGAGGGGGTGACGCCCGTCTCGTCGGCGATCATCTGGAGCGTGGCGTGGGGCGTCCGCCTGCCCATCAGCACTCCCTGCACCCGCGATCCCTTGTCAACCCGCGACCATACACGCGCGGGACCAGGCCCATTCTCCCGCCTCGGGGCCCGGCGGGGGAACCGCGTCCGCCGGGTGGGGGAACCGCGTCCTGCGGGCCACGAGGGGGCCGGCCGGCCCCGCCGGGGCGGCGGGAAAATCGCTCGCTCTCCCTCACGCGCTGCGAGAGCATGGCCACGGCGGGTTCGGCGGCGGGGAGGGCTGATGGCTGCGCTCGGATCAATTGAGGACGCTGATAACGGCCCATCCGTGCGCAGATCAGCGATTCTGCTGGTGCTGCGCTACTACTGCGGCGAGCTGAGGCGCCAATGGCGGGTCGCGGTGCCCGCGCTGATGTTGCCGGCCATCGGGGACACCTGCCTGTTCTACCTGGCGCCGCTGGCGGTGGCCGGACTCGTGGGGCACCTGTCCGGCGGCGGGGACGGCACCGTCGACGCGCTGCTGCCGTACGTGCTCGGCTTCGGCGCGATGCTGCTGACGGGCGAGGCGCTGTGGCGGGTGGGGCTGCACTTCCTGAACCGCGCCGACGCCCGGGGCATCGAGCGACTCGGCGTGGTGGGCATGGACGAGCTGCTGGCCAAGGATGCCGCGTTCTTCCACGACAACTTCGCCGGCTCGCTGACCAAGCGGGTGATCGGCTTCTCCTCCAGGTTCGAGGAGTTCGTCGACACGCTCACCTTCTCGATCGTCGCCAAGCTGGTGCCCTTGGTCTTCGCCTCGGTGGTGCTGTGGCGGTATCACCCGCTGCTGGTCCTCGTCCTCGTGGGCCTCGTCATCGTCACGGGGTTTCTCGTCACCCCGCTCATCCGCCGCCGCCAGGCGCTGGTCGACCAGCGCGAGGCCGCCAAAGTGCGGGTGTCGGGCCACGTCGCCGACGTGCTGAGCAACATGGACACGGTTCGCTCGTTCGCCGCCGAGGATCGCGAGGCCGCCGAATATCGGGCGAGGATCGCCGAGCAGCGCAGGTTGTCCCTGCGGTCCTGGGACTATGGCAACCTTCGGGTGGATACCGTCGTCGCCCCGCTGTCGGTGCTCACCAGCACCGTGGGCCTGCTACTCGCCGTGGCGCTCCGCGGCGGCCTCGGCGTGGAGGCCATCGTGGTGACCTTCACCTACTACACGAACACGATCGGCATCATGTTCGAGTTCAACCAGATCTACCGGCGCATCGAGAGCGTGCTCACCGAGGCGGCCCAGTTCACCGAGCTGCTGCTCGTGCCGCCGACCGTGGTGGACCCGGTCGACCCGCAGCCACTGCGCCCGGCCGACGCGAGCGTCCGCTTCGAACGGGTGCGGTTCGCGCACGGCGGCGGCGCGCCCCTGTTCGACGGCCTGGACCTGGACATCCCCAGCGGTGCCAAGATCGGGCTGGTCGGCCAGTCCGGCGGCGGCAAGACCACCCTCACCCGGCTGTTGCTGCGGCTCATGGACATAGACGGAGGCAGGATCCTGATCGGCGGCCAGGACATCGCCCGGCTGCGTCAGGCCGACCTGCGCAGCCTGATCGCCTACGTGCCGCAGGAACCCGCCATGTTCCACCGGTCCGTGCGGGACAACCTCGCGTTCGCCCGGCCGGGCGCCACCGAGGCCGAGATCCTCAGGGCCGCGCGGGCGGCGCACGTCACGGAGTTCGTCGAGTCCCTGCCGGACGGGTTCGACACCCTGGTCGGCGAGCGCGGCGTCAAGCTCTCCGGCGGCCAGCGGCAGCGCATCGCGCTCGCCCGCGCCATCCTGCGCGACGCCCCGATCCTGCTGCTGGACGAGGCGACCAGCGCGCTGGACTCCGAGAGCGAGATCCTCGTGCAGGAAGCCCTGTGGCAGTTGATGCAGGACCGTACGGCACTCGTGGTCGCCCACCGCCTGAGCACCGTCGTCCGCATGGACCGGCTCGTCGTGCTCAACCGGGGACACATCGTGGAGCAGGGCACCCACAGCGAACTGCTTCAGGCCGAAGGCCCCTACGCCCGGCTCTGGCACCACCAGTCCGGAGGCTTCCTCATCGAGGACGGCGCCCCGGACGCGCTCCACCGTTGACCGGCGGCCGCACCGGTCACGGGAGCGGCACGGTGGTCGACTCCCGGACCACGAGCCGGCAGGGGTGGGCGTGGCGGCCGGGGGAGGGGGAGCCGTTGATGGCGGCAAGGAGCATCTCCGCCGCCGACCGGCCGAGCCCTTCGAGGTTCAGATCGATGCTGGTCAGCGGCGGCTGGCAGGCTTCGGTCATGACGTCCCAGTTGTCGAAGCCGATGAGGGCGACGTCCTGGGGGACCCGGCGGCCCGCGGCCCGCAGCGCGTCGCAGACGCCCCGGGCGATCTGGTCGCTGCCGCAGAAGACGGCGTCGAACTCGGCCCGGCCGGCCAGGAGGATGCCGACGGCTTGACGGCCCCACACCTCGCTCCATCCGCCGAACAGAGGCGGAGCGACCAGGGACAGCCCGTCCTCGGCGAGCCGCTCCGTGGCCGCGGCCGCGCGTACCCGGGCGGAGTTGTGGTGCTCGGGTCCCGTGATGTGCGCGATCCGGGTGCGCCCGACGGCCAGGAGGTGCTCGACCGCCTTGCGTGCGCCGCCCGCCTCGTCCGGGACCACTGAGCAGTCGCCGGGGTCGGCCGAGCTGATGAAGGCGTAGACCACGGGCACGGGCAGGTTGGCGCCGATGGGCGCCCGTGCCTCGGTGCGCCGGCCGGTCACGATCATGCCGTCGACCCGGCGGCTGAGGAGGGTCTTGACGTAGTACTGCTCGCGGATGGGGTCGTCGCGCCCGTCGCAGAGGAAGACCGACATCTCCCCGGCGCCCAGCGCGTCCTCCGCGCCCATCAGCACGGGGATGCTGAACCGCCCGATCGTGTCCGTCGTGATCATGCCGACCGTGTAGGTGCGGCCCGAGTGCAGGCTCCGGGCACCCGCGTTCGCCTCGAAACTGAGCTGCCGGGCCGCCTCGCGGACGCGCATGCGGGTCTCCTCCCGCAGCGATCCGCGTCCGTTGAGCGCCTTGGAGGCCGTGCCCACCGACACCCCGGCCAGCGCCGCGACGTCGGCGATCGTGGCATGACGCTCCAGCTTTCCCACGTTTCCTCCACTTTCCTAAGGGGGTTGCCTGAGCCCCACTCTATAGGCCGTGCGTGCGACCCCGAAGCCCCTGTAACAAGGCGGAAACGGGCTATTGACGGTCTGGAAGCCGGTTGGATACCGTGACGGCAATCGTTTTCCTAGTTTCCTACTGCGGGCGACACGCCCCCTGGCTTCTCGCTTCGCAGTCACCAGGGCGGTCCGCCTCGGCGGACTTCCCGCGTCCCTCGCCGTGAGCAGGAGATTTCTCGGCGGCGTGAAGGACGTCCGCTGCTCCACGAAAGATGAGGCATGACTGAGCAGAAGTTGTCAGACACCTCCCCGGTCGACCTCCGCGGTTCGGCGGGGCCGGTCGCCCCGGGGCCCGGGGCGGTCGCCGCGCTGTGGCCGCTGAGCCCGGACCAGGCCCGCCTCGACACGGGAGGCCTGCTGGGGCGGTGGCAGCGGCGCAACGCCGAGGACACGCTGCCGCACTGCGTGGACAACCTGCACCACGCCGGGAACATCGGCAATCTCCGAGCCGCCGCGGGCGAGTCGGACGCGGCGTTCGCCGGCATGTGGTTCGCCGACTCCGACGTCCACAAGACGCTGGAGGCCGCGGCCTGGGAGCTGGGCACCTCGTCCGGCGACGCGGCGCTGCGGTCGTTCGTGGAGGACACGGTCGCGTTGCTCGCCCGCGCCCAGCAGGCGGACGGCTACCTCAACTCCTACTTCACCGTCGTCGCGCCGGACGAGCGGTGGCGCAAGCCGGACTGGAGCCACGAGCTGTACTGCGCCGGCCATCTCTTCCAGGCGGCGGTCGCCGCGGCCCGCACCGGCGTGAGCCCCGAGCTGGTGGCCGTGGCCCGGCGGTTCGCGGACCTGCTGGTGGAGCGGTTCGGCCCGGACGGTGTCGAGGAGGTCTGCGGGCATCCGGAGATCGAGACCGCTCTCGCCGAGCTCTACCGGCTGACCGGCCACCGGCCCTATCTGGACCTGGCGCGCCGGTTCCTCGACCTGCGCGGACGGGGGCTGCTCGGGCACGGGCGGTTCGGGTCCGCCTACTACCAGGACCACGTGCCCGTACGGGAAGCCCGCGAGGTCACCGGCCACGCCGTACGCCAGCTCTACCTGCTGGCCGGGATGGTCGACGTGGGCGTGGAGACGGGCGATCATGTGCTGCTGGACGCGGCCGAGCGACTGTGGGAGGACGCCGTCCACCGGCGCTCCTACGTGACCGGCGCGCACGGCTCGCGCCACCGCGATGAGGCGTACGGCGACCCGTACGAGCTGCCGCCCGACCGGGCCTACGCCGAGACGTGCGCGGCGATCGCGAGCGTCCACGCGAACTGGCGGCTGCTGCTGGCCACCGGCCGGGCCCGCTACGCCGACGAGATGGAGCGGGCGCTGTACAACGCGGTCGCCGCCGCCGTGTCGTCCGACGGCAGGCACTTCTTCTACTCCAACCCGTTGCAGCTGCGCACGGGACACGCGAGCTCGGGTGAGGAGGCGGCGTCGCGCCGGCTGCCCTGGTACTCGTGCGCCTGCTGCCCGCCCAACATCGCCCGGCTGATGGCCTCGCTGCACGGTTATCTGGCCACCGCCCACGACGACGGCCTGCAGATCCACCTGTACGCCTCGGGCAGCGTGAACACCGAGGTCGCGGGGGCCGCCGTAGGGGTGGACGTGCGCACCGAATACCCCTGGCAGGGCCGGATCGAGCTGACCGTGACCTCCGAGACCGCCGCCCCCTGGACGCTCGCGCTGCGCGTGCCGGCCTGGTGCGACGCGTACACGGTCCGCATCGACGGCGGCCCGGTGATGGCCCCCGCACGCGACGGCTACATCCGGCTCACCCGGGCCTGGGCGCCGGGCACGACGGTCGTCCTCGACCTGGAGATGCCGGTCCGGCAGGTGAGCGCGCATCCGCGGGTGGACGCGGTGCGGGGCTGCGTCGCCCTGGCGCGCGGCCCGCTCGTGTACTGCCTGGAGCAGGCCGACCTGCCGCCGGGCACGGTCCTCGAGGACGTGCGGCTCGACCCCGCCGCTCCGATGACACCAGGCCACCGGGAGGATCTGCCGGACATCCCGGTCGTGATCACCGCGGGCGGGCTGGTCGCCCGCACCGGCGACTCGCTGTACGCCATCGGGATCAGGCGGGAGCGGCCGGGCGCGCCGCTCACGCTCACGGCGGTGCCGTACTTCCTGTGGGGCAACCGGACCGAGGGCCCGATGCGGGTCTGGATCCCGGTCGCCGCCGCGGAATGACCTCGCGGGCCGCAGCGTACGGCCCGCGGCGACAGAGGGAACCGCTCGCGGCGTGCGCCGCCGAATTCGGGGCGGGCGGTTCCGGCTTCACCTCCTCTCCACCCCCCACCTGAGCACAGAAAGAGCGAGGTAGGTACATTGCGCAGACCCCGACGCACGACCCTGCTGTCCGCGCTGGCCGTGTCGCTGGCCGTGTCACTGACCGGGGCGCTCGTCCCGCCGGCGCCCGCCGAGGCGGCGGGCGCCACCCTGACGGTGAACGTGGCGCAGCCCTTCCGGCCCGTCACCCACGTCGCGGCCGGCGGCCTGTACGGCCTGGCGGAGAACAGCCGCCCGGCCGACTCCGCGCTGTTGCCGCTGAAGGTCAACTCGCTGACGCAGCCCGCCCCCGGCGTGGGGCAGAGGCCCAACGGGCAGCCGCCCGGCGGTGACTCGCTGCTCGTGGCCCCGCAGGCCACCCGCGTCGGGGCCGGGGAGTTCATCCGGATGCCGGACATCTACCCCGACTTCCCCTACAAGTGGGTGAGCTGGGACGACTGGCTGGCCAAGGTGAACACGATGGTCCGGGCCAGGCTCAACGCGACCTCGGTGACCAACGTCATCGGCTGGGAGCTGTGGAACGAGCCCGACGGGACGTGGAACACCTCCGCGGCCGGGCCGTTCAACGACGGATGGACGCGCACCTACCGGGCCGTGCGGGCGCTGGACACCACGACGCCGATCGTCGGCCCGAGCATCTCCTACTACAACCGCTCCTGGTTGTCGTCGTTCCTGAGCAGCGCCAAGGCCGCGGGCACCCTGCCCGACGTCATCTGCTGGCACGAGCTGGGCGGCGACCCCAGCACCATCGCCGCGCACATCGCCGACTACCGCTCGCTTGAGTCCTCGCTCGGCATCAGCCCCCGCCGCATCGCGATCAACGAGTACGCCGCGACGAGCGAGGTGGACGTCCCCGGCCGGATCGCCAGCTACGTGGCCAAGTTCGAGCGCGCCGGCGTCGAGATGGCGCACCGGGCGTTCTGGTACGAATACGGCACCATGAACGGGCTTGTCGTCAACAACAGCCAGCCCACCGGCACCTGGTGGCTGTACAAGTGGTACGGCGACATGGCCGGCCGCATGGTGACCACCACCCCGGCCACCCAGACCGGGCTGGACGGCTTCGCCTCCTACGACTCCACCCGCAAGATCGTAAACGTGGTCTTCGGCAACGAGTCGGGCACCAACACGGTGCGCGTCACCGGCATCGGCGCGCTGGGCTCCTCGGTCCAGGTGACGCTGCAGTCGGCCCCCGCGAACGGCCGGTTCACCGCCGTGACCGCGCCCACGACCATCTCCACGAGCACGTACGCCGTGAGCAACGGGCAGATCAGCGTGCCGGTGCCGAACATGTCGGCGACCAGCGCCTACAACCTGGTGATCCAGCCGGTCAGCGGCGTGCCGTCCTACCAGCAGCGCTACGAGGCGGAGAACGCGTCGGTCTTCCGCGCCCAGCGGCTGACGAGCTCCAGCGCGTCCGAGGGCGGCTACGTCGGGCGCATCGACAACAACACGAGCACGCACAGCACGGACAGCTACGTCGACTTCGTGGTGAACGTGCCCACAGCCCGGGCGTACACGATGACCATCGGCTACGCCAACGCCACCGGGACGACCGCCACGCAGGGGCTGGCGTACAACGGCGGCGCCTGGACGACGGTCAGCTATCCGCCCACCGCCGCCTGGGGCCAGTTCGGCGCCACGGTCAGCACCACGGTGAACCTGCGGGCGGGCTACAACGTGATCCGCCTGGCCAAGGGATCTCCCGGCTTCGGCGGCGGGACCGGCTATGCCGAGCTGGACCACATCCAGCTCACCTGAGCCACAGCGCGGGTTCGCACCCTGACCGTGCGGACCCGCGCGGGTGAACGAGATGACAACGGCCGGACGCCGGCCGTCGAAAGGAAGAACGATATGGAAAGCCTCGACAGGGGCCGGCGCGCCGCCGGCCTGGGCCTGGTGGTCCTCGCCGTCGCCGGCGGCCTCACCGCGTGCTCCGGGTCGTCCGGCGACGGCACCGGCACCTCCTCGGCGGGCGCGAGCCAGGCCGCCGGGGGCGGGACCTACACGATCTGGGATCCGTACCCGCAGTTCGACGACTCCTCCGACTGGGTGAAGCTGCTCACGCAGTGCGGGACGCAGGCCGGGGTGACCGTCAAGCGGACCGGCTACGACACCACCGACCTGACCAACAAGGCGCTGCTGGCGGCCCAGCAGGGCAACTCGCCCGACGTGCTGATCGTGGACAATCCGGTCGTCTCGACGCTGGCCGAGGCGGGGGTGCTGACCTCGACCGACGAGACGAAGATCGACACCTCGACCGTCTCGCCGAACCTGCTGGCGGCGGGCCAGCTCGGCGGCAAGACGTACGGCATCCCGATCGGGGCGAACACGCTGGCCCTCTACTACAACAAGGACGTGCTGAAGAAGGCCGGTGTGGACGCGGCCGCGGTGAAGGACTGGGCGTCGCTGACCGCGGCGCTGGAGAAGGTGAAGGCCGCGGGCAAGAAGGGCATCACGTTCTCGGCCATCGGCACCGAGGAGGGCAGCTTCCAGTTCCTGCCCTGGTTCTGGGGCTCCGGCGCGAACCTCACGAAGCTCGACTCCCCGGAGGGCGTGGCGGCGCTGTCGCTGTGGACCGACTGGGTGAAGAAGGGCTACGCCCCCACCTCGGTCATCAACAACACCCAGACCACCAGCTGGCAGGAGTTCGCGACCGGGGACTTCGCCTTCGGCGAGAACGGCACCTGGCAGCTCGCCAACGCCAAGAAGACCGGCTTCGACTACGGCATCATCCCGATCCCCGCCAAGGACGGCGGCACCGCCCCCGCCCCGACCGGCGGCGAGTTCGTCACCCTTCCCGTGCAGAAGGACGCCGCCCGCTACGTCGCCTCCCAGAAGCTGGTGACGTGCCTGGCCAGCACCGGCAACTCCTACACCACCGACACCACGCTGTCGTACATCGCGCCGACCGAGGAGGTGCAGACCAAGCAGGTCGAGCAGAACGCCGAGCTGAAGGTGTGGGTGGAGGCGGTCAAGGCCGCCAAGGGCCGCACCAGCGACAACCTCGGCACGAAGTACCCGAAGATCTCCGAGCCCATGTGGAAGGCGATGCAGGCCGCGCTGAGCGGGTCGCAGCCGCCGCAGGAGGCGTTGACGGCAGCCCAGGCCACGGCGGCGAGCGCCGTCCAGTAGCGTCCGGGCCCGGGGCGTCGGTCTCCGGGCCCGCCTCTGGTCGTCCAGATGAAGGAAAGCATGAAACACGCAACACAGACGCCGGCCCCGCCGACCGCGGCGGGCCGGCGGGAGCGGGCCCCGGCGTCACGGGCCGGAGGCGGCCGCCGCGCACCCGCACGGCGATCGGGCCAGTGGGCGGCGTGGGCGTTCCTCGCGCCGGTGGTGGTCTACCTGCTCGCGTTCTACGTCTATCCGCTGTACCGGAACGTGGACCTGAGCCTGCGCAACTACACGGTGCGGTCGTTCGTGCAGGGGGACGCGCCGTTCACGGGGCTCGCCAACTACGCGAAGGTCGTCGGCGACGCCACGTTCGGGCCGGCGCTGTGGCACACGGTGGTGTTCACCGGGGTGTCGCTGGCCTTCCAGTTCACCATCGGGCTCGCCCTGGCCGTGTTCTTCACCCGGAACTTCCGGCTGTCGGCGACCCTGCGGGCACTGTTCCTGGTGCCGTGGCTGCTGCCGCTGATCGTGTCGTCCTCGACCTGGTCGTGGATGCTCAACAGCGAGTCGGGCGTGGTCAACGCGGTGCTCGCGGCGGTGGGGATCGACCCGGTCAACTGGCTGACGTCCCCGGACTGGTCGCTGTGGTCGGTGATCATCGCCAACATCTGGATCGGCATCCCGTTCAACCTCGTCGTGCTGTACAGCGGGCTGCAGGCCATCCCCTCCCACATCCACGAGGCGGCGGCCCTGGACGGGGCGAACGGCTGGCAGCGGTTCTGGAGAGTGACCTTCCCGCTGCTGCGGCCGGTCTCGGCGATCACGCTGCTGCTCGGGCTGGTCTACACGCTGAAGGTGTTCGACATCATCTGGATCATGACGAAGGGCGGGCCGAGCGACGCGTCCACGACGCTGGCCACCTGGTCCTACCGGCTGGGCTTCGGCAACCTGCTGCCCTCCTTCGGGCCCGGCGCGGCGGTCGGCAACCTGCTGATCGTGATCGCGCTGGTCTTCGGCCTCGTCTACATCCGCGTGCAGCGACGACAGGGGGCGGCATGACGGCGACCCGGCGCAGCTGGTGGCGGACCGGCCTGGGTGTGGTGTTCACCGCGCTCATGCTGTTCCCCGTCTACTGGATGATCAACGTCTCGTTCACCCGCGACCAGGACATGCGCAAGTCGCCGCCGTACTGGTTCCCCGTCCACGGGACGCTGGAGGGCTACCGCGCGGTGCTGGAGCAGCAGGGGCCCTTCCTCGCCACCAGCCTCGTGGTGGGGCTGGGCACCGTGGCCCTGACGCTGGTGATCGCGGCTCCGGCGGCGTACTCGCTGGCCAAGCTTCGCCCGCGCGGCGGCGGGGTGCTGAGCTTCGTGCTGCTGATCGCGCAGATGATCCCCGGCGTGATCATGGCCATGGGGTTCTACGCGATCTACCTGAGCACCGGCGTGCTCAACACCGTGCCGGGGCTGATCGTGGCCGACTCCACGCTGGCGGTGCCGTTCGCGGTGCTGATCTTCACCGCGTTCATGTCCGGCATCCCCGAGGAGCTGATGCAGGCGGCCAGGGTGGACGGCGCGGGCGCGCTGCGCACGTTCTGGTCGGTCGTGCTGCCGGTCAGCCGCAACTCGATCATCACGGTGTCGCTGTTCGCGTTCCTGTGGGCCTGGTCGGACTTCGTCTTCGCCTCCACCCTCGACCAGGGCGGCGGCCACCAGCCGATCACGCTGGGCATCTACCACTACATCGGCAACAACAACCAGGAGTGGAACGCCATCATGGCCACCGCCGTGGTCGCCTCCATCCCCGCCACCGTGCTGCTCGTCATCGCCCAGCGTTACGTCGCCGCCGGGGTCACCGCCGGCGCCGTCAAGGACTGAGGACTCTCCCCGCACCCACACGAACGCGCCGTCCACCGCGGCTCGGCTGAAATGTTAGCGCTAACACAGGGCCCCGGCGGCGCCGCCGGGAGCCCTTCGAGGCGACGCACAACGGATGTGAACGCCCCCTCGTTCACGCAACACGAAGGAGTAGCACCCATGTCTCGAACGGCATTCTCCCCGGGAGGTGCGTTAGCCCCGCGCCGTGGCCGCGACCGGGCCCGGGGCGCGTCCCGCCGCCTGGCGGCCCTGATGGCCGCGCTCACGAGCGCGGCCGCGGGAGCCGCCCTCTCCGCCACGCCCGCGTCCGCGGCCGCGGTCGCGGCACCGGCCCCCGCGGCCACGCTCGTGGTGAAGGCCGACCAGCCCTTCCGCCCGGTCACGCATGTCGCGACGGGGTCCCTGTACGGCCTCGCCGACGACGCGACGCCCTCCGACGCCCTGGTCAAGGCCATCAAGCCGAACACCTTCGTCCAGATGGCCGTGGGCGGCAAGCAGCAGGCCAAGGGCGACGTGCTCGTGGTCGCCGACAAGGCGGCCAGAGCGGGTGCGAAGGTCGTGAACCGCCTGTCGGACTACTACGCGGGCTGGCCGTACAAGTTCAGCTGGGACACCTGGCCGGGCGTGGTGGAGCAGCAGGTCAAGGCCGTCCAGGCGTCCGGAGCGACGAACATGGCGGCGTGGGAGCTGTGGAACGAGTCGGACAACACCTGGCTCGCGTCCAACGGCACCTACGAGGACTTCTGGACGAAGACCTTCCGTCAGGTGCGATCGCTCGACCCGACCACGCCGATCCAGGGCCCGAGCTTCTCCGACAACATCACCGACATGGAGAAGTTCCTGAGGAACGCGGTCGAGACCGACACGGTTCCCGACATCCTCGCCTGGCACGAGCTGATCAACTCGGGCAAGATCGTGGGTGACCTGGCCAAGGTCAACGCCATCATGAAGGACCTCGGCATCAGCCCGCGCCCGATCGCGATCGAGGAGTACGCGGCGCCCTCCGAGGTCGGCATCCCGGGCGCCCTGGTGGGGTACATCGCGAAGTTCGAGCGATACGGCATCCACGACGCCGAGCTCGCGTTCTGGAACGGCTACGGCGCGCTCGGCGACCTGCTGACCGGCACCGGCGGAAGCCCGAACGGCGCCTACTGGCTCTACAAGTGGTACGCCGACATGAGCGGGGACATGGTCACCACCACCCCGCCCAACGCCACGACCGGCCTCGACGGCGCCGCCGCAGTGCCGAGCGACAAGAAGCAGGTCAGCGTGGTCTTCGGCGGCGGCAGCGGCGCCACCGCCGTCAAGGTCGACGGACTGGACAAGCTCGACCTGGGCGGCACCGCCGTCCACGCCAGGCTCGAGTACACCCCGTCGTACGGGCGCACCAACCCCGTCGCCGGCCCGATCACCATCTCCGACACCGTCTACCAGGTGACCGACGGCTCCATCACCGTGCCGGTGGCGATGAGCTCCGCCGACGCCTACCACCTGGTGATCAGCGGCGCGGGCACGGCGACCGACCTCGAGAACACCTATCGGATCACCAACCTCAACAGCGGGCTCGCGCTCGACACCCACGACGCGGGGACGTCGGCCGGGACCCTCGTGAACCAGGCCGCCGTCGCGGGCGGCGCCACGCAGAAGTGGAAGCTGGTCTCCACCGGCTCCGGCCTGTACAAGGTCGTCAACGCGGCCAGTGGCCTGGTGCTCGGGGTGAAGGACGCCTCGTCAGGCAACGGCGCGTCCGCCGTCGTGGAGACCGACACCGGCGGCAACACCCAGCTCTGGCAGGTCGTCCCCGATGGGAAGGGCCACAACCAGCTCGTGAACTACGACACGGGTCTGGTGCTCGCCGTCGACGGCATGAGCAAGGACTCCGGCGCCCAGGTCGTGCAGTGGAGTGACACCACCGTCACGTCCTCCGGCATCGGCGGCACCCGGGTGGCCGGCAAGCTCGGGAAGGCCGTCGCGCTGTCCGGAGCCAACCAGTACGTCAACGTGCCGCGCGGCGCGGTGAGCGGCGTCACGGGCGACTTCACGGTCTCGACGTGGGTCAACCCGGCCAAGAACACGACGTGGTCGCGCGTGTTCGACTTCGGCACCGGCGCGTCGAACTACATGTTCCTGACGCTCAACAAGAACACCGGGCTCCGCTTCGCCATCACGACCAGCGGCGCCGGCGGGGAGCAGCAGATCAGCTCCACCACGACGCTTCCGCTCAACACCTGGTCGCTGGTGACGGTGACCGTGTCCGGCACCACCGGCACCCTCTACGTCAACGACCAGGTCGCGGGCACCAACACCAACCTGACTCTGCACCCCTCCAGCCTCGGCAACACCACCCAGAACTGGATCGGCCGCTCGCAGTACTCGGGAGACCCGTACCTGGCCGCCGCGGTCGACGACTTCAACGTCTACAGCCGCGCGCTGACCGCGTCCGAGGTGTCCACCCTCGCGACCGGGCAGGCCGGCACGGGTGACGTCCTGCGCTACACGTTCGACGAGAGCACGGGAACGGCCGTCGCGGACTCGTCGGGCAACGGACGCAACGCGACCCTCGTCGCCAGCCCGGCGCCCGCGACGGGCGACGCCGCCGTCCCCGACCATTTCTGGACCCTCGCGCCCTACCTGACGATCAAGGGTGTCTCGGTGGCCGACGGCGCCACCGTCTCCGGCACGCCGACCTTCACCGTCGACCTCGGCGGCACGGCGTCCGACGTGTCCTACACCTACATCGAGCTCAACCGCGGCGGCGTCTGGCTGACCGACAACACCAAGGCACCCGGCAGCCACAACGACGGGCTCCACCCCAACCTCGTCGTCGACACCACCGCCTACCCGAACGGCACCTACCAGCTCAAGATCGACGCGGTCGGCACGAACGGGCTGACCACCGAGCAGACCGTCTCCATCGTCATCGGCAACCCGCCGGCCTGGGCCGCCACGACGGCCTACGACACCGGTGACCAGGTGTCCTACCACGGATCGGTCTGGCGTGCCTCGTGGTGGACCAAGAACCAGACCCCCGGCGATCCGTACGGCCCGTGGCAGGAGATCGTGACCACGGCGGACGGCACCGCTGTCTGGACCCCGTCACGGATCTTCGTCGCCGGCGACCGGGCGGACTACCAGGGGGTCGCCTACCAGGCGAAGTGGTGGACCCGCAACCAGAAGCCGGGCGACCCGAACGGTCCCTGGAAGCGCATCGGCTGAAGCCGGCTGATGTCGCCGGGCCGGGCGTCCTCCGGGCGCCCGGCCCTTCGGCTTCGGTGCACGTCAACTCGTTTCTGAGGTTTCCGGACCTCGCCCGGCGGTGTGGTCGGAGACGGATCCGAGCTTGTCGGGGTTGCTGACCACGTAGATGTCGCGCACCTGCTCCCCGCCCGCGTCGAGGTCGAGCACCATCACCGCGAGGGGCGCGTCCTCCGCGAAGATGACCACGGAGGGGTCGCCGTTGACCTGGCGGTGCCGGACGTCCACGCCGCCGCGCGCGTTGGCCACGACAACCCGGGCGACCTTGTCGCGGCCGCGGATCGGACGCGGCCCGCCCACCGCCGACTTGCCTCCGCCGTCGGGCCACAGGACGACGTCGGGCGCGAGCATCTCCATCAGCGCGGGCAGGTCACCGCCGAACGCCGCCTCGACGAAGCGCTCGGTCACCTCCCGGTGCGTACGCCGGTCGACCCGGGCGCGTGGACGCCGCGCCTGCACGTGTTCGCGGGCCCGGTGGGCGAGCTGCCGGATCGCGGTCGGGCTGCGGTCCAGCATGGCGGCGATCTCGGTGTGCTGGTAGGCGAACACCTCGTGCAGGACGAAAACGGCCCGCTCCAGCGGGGTGAGCGTCTCCAGGATCACCAGCAGCGCGATCGACACCGACTCCGCGCGTACGGCGGGCTCGGCGGCGTCGGGACCGGTGATCAGCGGTTCCGGCAGCCACGGGCCCAGGTAGGTCTCCTTGCGCCTGCGCAACGCGCTCTGGTGACCGAGGGCCTGGTTGACCGCGACACGCACCAGGTAGGCGCGGGGGTTGTCGACACCGGCCACATCCCGTGCCGCCCACGCCAGCCAGGTCTCCTGAAGCACGTCCTCGGTGTCGCCGACCGTGCCGAGCATGTTGTAGACGATGGAGAACAACAACTCGCGGTGGTCGGCGAACACCTCGGAAGCGTCGGCCGCGGGCATTTCACGCATCATGGGACTCCTTACCGCTAACGGATACCGGATCAGCGCGCCGCGCGCAGCACCAGGGCGGGATCGAGCGCCAGCGTGGCGACCGCCAGGCCGAGGAACACGATCGCCAGGTAGAACTGGGGCGAGAAGTCGCCGACGCGCAGATGGGTGTACAGGGCGCAGACGAAATAGAGGACGAGGCCCGCGGCGGCGGCCGTGCCGACGAGGGGCACGCCGAGCAGCCCCAGCGCGAGTCCCAGCGCGCCCAGAGCCTTCAGCGCGCCGATCGGCCAGACCAGCCACGACTCCGGCACGCCGGCTCGGGCGAGCGCGGGGCCGAGGGTACGCATGATCGGTGCGAACCGGGTCATGGCCGCGAACCCGGAGAACGTGTTGAAGGCGATGGTCACCACAGAGGTGACGACGTAGGCGGTCGGCATCGAAGGCTCATCCGTTCCGGAAGGCGGCGACGTGGTCGGCCACCCAGTCGGCGTACGTCCGTGCGGGGCGGCCGAGGGCCTTGTCCATCTCACCCGTCGGGGGATGCTGCTCGCGGCCGGCGTAGTGGTCGTATCGGGCCATCAAGGCACGGACGAACGGTTCGGGCAGCCCCATGCCGATCAGATGCGCGGCGACGGTCCGCGACGGGACTTCCTCGAAGCGCAGGGGCCTGCCGAGCGCGGCGGCGATCACGGCCACCATCTCCTCGTGCGACAGCGACTCCGGCCCGGTGAGCTCCAGCCGGCGGCCCGCCAGTTCGTCGGTGAGCAGTGCGCGGGCCGCGACGTCGGCCAGATCCCGCTCGTCCAGCACGGACTCCCGGAAGCCCGCGTGCACGTAGCGCACGACGTCGCCGGCGCGGATCTGGGCGCCCCACGCCTGCAGGGTGTTGCCGGCGAAGGCGCTGGCGCGCAGGCTGGTCCAGGTCAGGCCGCTGGCGACGGCCGCTTCCTCGGCCTCCTTGTTCCGGTCTCCCCGCCGGCGCGACGGCTGCAGGTCGAACGGGTCGTCGATGTTCATCGCCGACAGGGCCACCACTGTGCGCACGCCCCGCTCGGCGGCCAGGGCGAGGAGCCGGTCGGCGGACTCGCCGAAGGTGCGCGAGTGCAGGAAGACCGCCTCGACGCCGGCGAAGTGCTCGGCCATCGTGCCGGGCCGGGCCGGGTCGCCCTGGACGACCTCCACGCCGTACGGCAGGGCCGCGTCGCGCGGAGAGCGGCTCACGGCGCGCACACGGGCGCCTTCTGCGACGAGCCGCTGGACGACGAGACGCCCGACGGCGCCGGTCGCTCCGGTGATGAGGATCATGGTTTTCGCCTTCGTCCGGTCAGCGCGGGTCGGTGGGCAGGAAGTGACGGGCGTGCTCGGCGGCCCATTGGGCGAACGTGCGCGGCGGACGGCCGGCGACCTGCTCCACGTGGTCGGTCAGCCTGGTGGCGTACTCGTTGGGCGTGCCGTACATCCGCAGCAGGCTCTCCACCAGGTCCGCCTCGTCGGTTCCGTCGATCTCGGCGAACGCGCGGAAGAGGGACAGCGGCGGGCGCCGGCCCGGCACGCTCCACTCGCGGCGCACCTGGTCAGGGGTGAGCTCCTCGAACCGCAGGTCGCGGCCGGTCGCCTCGGCGATGATCGCCACCATCCGCCGCGCCGTCAGCACCTCCGGGCCGGTGAGGTGGTAGGACCTGCCGCCGTGACCGTCCTGCGTCAGCACGGCCGCCGCGACGGCGCCGATGTCGTACTCGTCGACCGGCGGGCTCTGGCGATCGCCGTACGGCTCACGCACCCGTCCGGTGGTCCGCAGCGACTCGCCCCAGTCGTTGAGGAAGTTGGCCATGAACTGCAGCGGCCGCAGGAAGGTCCACTCCAGGCCGCTCGCCCTGACGGCCGGCTCCAGCGTGCCCTCCTGCCAGCCGCCCAGGACGGTGGCCTTGCCGACCCCGGCCCGTTCCGCGAGAGCGACGATGTCGCGTCCGTTGGCGAGAGGCCGGTAGCCGACGCCGAAATTGATCAAATGGACGGCGGTGACGCCGTCGAAGGCCGCCTCCAGGCCGGCGGCGTCGGTGAGGTCGCCCGCCACCACCTCCACGCCGTGCGGCAGGACGGCGCGCCCGGGGTCTCGGGTCAGTGCCCGCACCTTCCGGCCGCGCTCGAGAAGATGGCGGACGACCTGCCGGCCGACGGTGCCGGTGGCTCCGGTGACGAGAACGGTCATGCCGAGTGCTCCCTGTCGTCGTGATCTCGGTGTGCCTCCCCGGGCACACCTCCTGAGAGGACGATGGAGAGCGAAGTGTGACGTCACGGGCTCAATTCACTCGGACAGCGCCGAGCACCTGTTACCGGGATGGCAGGCAGGCAGGGCCGGTGCGGCCCCGCCCGCTGTCCGGTGAGCGCAGGGTCAGACGCAGCCCCTCTGCTTCACGGATGTGGACCAGGCCGGGAGTGCGTCGGCGATCCGCGGACGGGTCATGGACCAAAGTTCACGCCCTCGCCCCGGCACGAGCTCCTGGCCACCCAGGAAGACGTAGGAGCTCTTGTCGAAGATGAGGGATTCGCGGCCCTCGGAGTCCACCCGGGTCACGGCGATGCCCGATCTGCCGGTGGCGTCCTTGAGCTCTTCCATCTCGATCCCCGGCAGGGTCGCGGCGATCTCGAAGATGGCCGCCTGGAGCGTGGGCGGGACCGGGGTGCCGAGGACTCTGACGGCGCCGTTCCAGGTCTGGGCCGCGGTGTCCTTGTTCCCGGCCGGATGGTTACCGCGTTCGGCCAGCTTGTGCCGGAGCTGCTCCTGGTCGGTCGGCCACCCGCGCAGGTCGGCGTAGGTGGGCCGGTCGGGATGGCCGGGGCACCGGGTCAGGAGTTCCCGATACTCGTTGCCATGGGGAATGGACTTCGCCGGCTTGTTCCAGAGGAGTCCTGGGCGGGAGCCGTCGACGGACTCCCAGACCTCGCCCGTGATGTGGCGCGGCCCGACGTTGGGAACCCCGTTCTCGCTGCGCGTATACGCGATCCGCTCGTAGTGGAGGTACTGGTCGTCGCGGGGTTCCGGCCACTGGGTGGCGGTCGCGGCCTCGGCCGCCAGCCTCAGGACATCGGCGGCGCTCGCGGGAGCGGAGGGGGTGAGCGTCTGGACGGCGATCACCCCTCCGGCCATCGCCGCGACCAGGCCGCCTGCCAGCATCAGACGCCGCAGGCCGACCGTCCGGGTCCGGGTCCAGGGCCGCCGCTTCGTGCGGGCCTCGGCCAGGAGGGCGGTACGGGCGGGGGCGAGGCGGTCCGCCGTGGGGTGCGGCTTGTCGGCGAACAGATCGCGGAGTTCGGGCAGGTCGGTCAGTTCGTTCATGAGGTCTGCTCCGTCGTGGGGTCGGTGCTGCCGAGGGCGCCGCGGACGACGGCCCGCGCGCGGTTGAGGCGGGAACGAACTGTTCCGATCGGGATGGACAGGGCGTTGGCGACCTCTTCGTAGGTGAGGTCGGCCCAGGCCACGAGTAACAGGACGTCGCGATCGCGGGCCTTCAGAGTGGCGAGCGCCTGGGCGAGAGGGCGGCGTACGGCATGCGCGCTCGCCCGCTCAAGAGCGTGATCCGCGGCGTCGTCGGCGTCGGGAAGCGCGCCCATCTTCGAGTACGCCTTGTAGCGGTGTGTCTCGGCGCGCTGATGGCGGCGGATGAAGTTGGTCGCGATGCCGTACAACCAGGGGAGGGCCTCCAGGCGGGCGGTGTCGTAGTCGCGGCGCTGCCTGAACGCGGCGAGGAACGTCTCGGAGACGACGTCGTCGGCCGTGTCGTCGCCGAGCCGGCGGGCCACATAACGGTGGATGTGTCCTGCGTGCCTGTCGAACAGCAAGGCGAAATCCTCGGGATCTCGCCACGACCGTTCGATCAGGGCGGCGTCAGACAGGGTCGTGCTGAGCGGCATGGGGTTGGGCCTTCCCAGGGAAGTGGTGTCGCCCGTCTTTCACACGAGTCAGGAAACGAGTTCACACACCGGCACCTTCTGGGACCCGCGGCCCCGTCGAAGAGTCGTGGGAGGTCGCGTCATCTACGCATCGCAAGCTACGCCCGGGCGGGTGTGGCGGGGGTCTCGGCCGTTGCCGAGGACGGCTCCACAGTCGTCGGCACGCTCCGGCGACCCGAGGGCGCGCCCCTGTCGATCTGGACGGTGAGCATGCCTTCGAAGGCACGCCGTTCACGGACGCCAAGGGGGCGGGTCGTCGAGCGGGTTGAGAAGCAGGCCGACCATCTCGGGCCGGAAGCCGACGGCAACCCTCGGTCCGGAGATGCGCATGCCCGGTAGGGCCGCCAGGGAGGTCTCGGCTAGGGCAGTTCGCGGCGCACCAGAGCCTCGGAGAAGGGCTCTCCGGTCCTCCGGGCGTACGTCATTCGTGCGCGCACCTCGCTGAGCGAGCGCGGGCGGTAACCAGGGCCCCCGCAACAACTCTTGTGAAAGCGGACACCCGCGTGCAGCAGCACCGAGAGCGTCCGCCAGCCTGCCCTGTCCCTACGGCGCGGCGCCGCGAAGGCGGAGCCGACATGGACAAGCGGCTGGGCGCAGCGTGGGCAGAGGCGATCGTCGAGGCCCAGGCCTGGATAGGGCTGCTTGTACGAGGCTCGGCAAGGCAAGCAGACGAAGGAGGTCTTCCCATGGGCCATACGGCCAGAGTAGGCCGACCACCAATCAAGGGCGACTGGGTTTTGAGCCGCCTCGCAAGAGCCGCTATGGGCAGCGAAGCCACATGACCAGGGGATAGGAGCCTCCGCCGGGGATTTCGACCCACCTGTATCCCGCTTCCACGCGGGCTCCCTGACTCCGATTCATCTTGTCGGACGGATCCTCATCCCATAGGCATGCGGGCCGGCTCCCCACATGCCAGGTGCCGCTTCGATCGGCCCAGGCCACCTCTCCGGGGACACCGGCGGCGATACCGTTGTCGGCCTGGAATGTGCCGTGGATACCCGTCCCGTTCAGCATGGCGTGTCCCTCGGCCAGCGTGAGGCGGACGTTACCGAGCCGCAGGTGAATAGCCGCGAGGCCGCCTATTACGAGAGCAACGCCTACAAGAGCGAAAGCCACGCCCTTGGAGAGGGTGACCTGACCTGTAAGCAGGCGGCGTGTGCGTTGTTTGAGGGACATGGGCGAACAGTAGACGAAATGGCCGGTACCGGCGATAAACCCGTATTACTTCTCTCGATCCCCCGCCTGCCTTCGTCCACCCGGAGGGCAAGTGGGCAGGCCCGATTCTTGATCCTGATTACCCCCTGGTTTCCCCTGTTCCCGCGACACCTCCTTGACCATTGGGCCCTTTTCATCGTGAGTAGTGGTCCTCTTCGACGGCCTGCAGGGCCGATCCGGACCCACTGGCCGGGGCGTGCGAAGTAGTCCTCGGGACGGCGACGTCAGCCGGTGCGCGGCTGTCGCCAGCCGGCGCAGGAGTGCCACAGGGGATGCGGACGCACGCAAAGGATCACAGATAGAGCCTTCCGAGGGAGCGGCGACCATCGAGGACCCAAGCCACGAACGCCCATCCGTACGACGTGTACCCGGTGCCCGGGTCCGGCGGCCGCAGGTCGCGGCCATGATGGGACAGGAAGCGGTTCAGGACCGGTAACGGACTGGTAGGCGGTCGGGCCCGTGGCGGCACGGCTATGGGAAGAGGTTCGCGGAGCCGGCAAAGCGGTGACGCGGATGCTGGTCGGGGACGCTGCGGGGCTACCCACGTGGGGCCGGTCCCGTCCTTACGGTGAGGAGAGGGGTATGACCATCGACGCTCCCACTGGGCTGCTCTACTTACTTAGCGTTGGCAAGGAGAAGGAACTGATCCTTCGCGTGCACGGCACGATGCCCGCCGTCGAGAAACTCGTCACTTGGATGGAGCAGGGCGCCGTCGTCCCCCTTCAGGTCTCCCACGAGGGCGAGCCGGGCACATTCACCTACGTGGTCAACTTCAGGCACGTGGTGGCAGCCCGCTTCGCTCCCTACGCGAGGACACGGATCAGCAGCTTCTGAGTCGTCGCGTAGGGAAATGTGCGGTTACGACGACGCTTCGCCTTCGTCTTCTGGGTCCACGGGCTCCGGCCCCGCCTCCCCTACGGCGGGGGGCTTGCCGCCTGCGCCGCGGCTCCGGGCCTTCGGCTACGCCAGCATCGGGACGTGCGGTCCAGGCCGGTTCCATACCCAAGACAGGTGCGGGCGGACTGCGGTCAGGGAGAGGGTGAGCCCATCGTCCTGACGCGTCGTGGTGCGGATCGCCATCCTGCGGGGAATCTGCAAGCTGCGCGGCGGCGGATGGCCAGAGGGCCGGATCGGCGGGGAGCGCACGCCATCCTCGAGCGCCTGGGCGGCCTCCGCGCAGGCGGACCCGCGGCAAGCGCGGGTGACGGCCGGGGGACGCTGCCTGAGATATGGGGGCGGGGGTGCGGCGCCGCGCGGAATGCGACTCGTCCAGGCGAATGGCGGCGGGGCATGCGTATCACGCCTTACGTGTGCTAGGTTGGACGTAGTTGCAGTTGTGGTACCCATAATGAACTTGTGTGCACCTGACGGTATGTGGCCTCAGGTGCATTTTTGTTTGCCGGTTCTCTCCCGGGTGTGGGCCTATCGCGGCAACGCGGAATTCGTGACAGCGCGGATTTCGGCACACCTATCAAGAGGAGATCAACATGGCTTCTGGCACCGTGAAGTGGTTCAACGCGGAAAAGGGCTTCGGCTTCATCGAGCAGGACGGCGGCGGCGCCGACGTCTTCGCGCACTACTCCAACATCATCTCTCAGGGCGGCTACCGCGAGCTGCGTGATGGTCAGAGGGTGGCCTTCGATGTTACCCAGGGCCAGAAGGGCCCTCAGGCCGAAAACATCGTTCCCGCCTGACAAAGTAGCGCCACGTATCAGGGCTCACACCGTCACGGGTGCGAGCCCTGATTTGTTTCCGGCTGTTGCATCGCTGCCGCACGAGAATCGGCGGCAGGGGCTGTCAACCAAAGCCGCACAGCTCCTCAATACCAGTAATCCACAGCGTATGAAACGTCATCACGCCTGGTAGGAGCAGGATTCCAGGAAATGCGAGGCCGGCGACAAAAAGCGCGACCACGTTGCCAAGCTGCACACCAAGACCCGGTCAGCTTCACGCTGCCGGGTCTTCTCACCGCCGGTGCTAGTGTCCGGCCGGGCGGTCGCGCGCGTTGTTGATGCGCAGCGCCTCGGCGAGCTGGTCTTCCAAGATGATGATCCGGCAGGCGGCTTCCACAGGAGTGCCCTGATCGACGAGTTCCCGGGCGCGCGCGGCCAGCCGCAGCTGGTAGCGGGAGTAGCGGCGATGGCCGCCGCTGGAGCGTTTCGGCTCGATCAGTTTCGCGGCGCCCAGAGCCCGCAGGAACGCGGGGCTGACACCGAGCATCTCCGCGGCCGCGCCCATGCTGTAGGCGGGGTAGTCCTCATCCTCGAACCGGTCTTCGGCCCTGAATCCAGCCCTGGACCCGGCCGTGTCCGCATTCGCGCCGTGAGCGAGCGTGTCACCCTTGGCAGCCGAGCGAGGTTGATCCATACATTCCTTTCCATCACGCGCACAGGGGGCCCCGGCACCTGTCGCGCCGGGGCCCCGAAGAGTTCAACACCATCTACCGGCCATCTGGCCGGCTCGTTGTTTTCCGCATCCGCCGTACTGAGCGGCGGTGATGCGGGGATCGCGGATGCGTGACCGTAGACCACCTTCCAATCTGTGGAACTGCGGTACCCGAGCGGCGAGACTCAGCCGGCTACGGGCGATCCTGATGGCGTCAACACTCCCTTCATCTCTCTTTCCGGACCACTGTCCGGCTTCACCTGCGGCAGCGCGTCCACGATCAGGGCCCTAATCACTGCGCTGGCCCGTCACGTCCGACCTTCTGCCAAAACTTCCAACTTCATCTTGTTCCGGGCAGTTCATCGTGGTGCCAGTACTTCCGCTGCCCGGCCGAACCGTTCCTTACGATGCGAGAAACAGTAGCCCCAGTGGCCACGATTGTCTACTGTGGCGAGTATAGATTTTCGATGTCGGGCGCGGCAGACTTCCAGCGGCGTCGTTGACGAGCGGGAACGCCGCCAACGCCGGACCTCGTTCCTGCCGCCCTCGCCTCCTGCCGATGCGCGGTCCGCCACGACCTTCTGCAGGCCAACCCAATGGACCGGATCGACACCGTCAAGGGGCCCAGGACGCCTCGGCGTCTACCTGACGTACCGGCTCGAACAGGTCGCCAAGCCGAAGGCCCGGCCGTCCACCTACCGGAGTTACGAGACGTACGTGCGGCTGTACCCGACCCCTGGGCTCGGCAAGAAGCAGCTCAAGCGCGTTGTCTGCCGCATGCCGCGGCTTGTCGACGGCTGCCGACGTCGGTTGCGGCCGTGACACGGTCATGACACTGGACGGACGGGGCGGGGACACGGCTGGCCGACAGTGAATGGGGGTCGGCGGCCGAGGTGCCGAGCGTACGGCGAAGCCCGGCCGTGACCGGCCCGCCGGACAGAAAGGTCCGGTGAAGGCGACCACGAAAGGGAGAAGGCCATGGCTGATGACAGACAATGGGACCGGCGTTCGCTGCTGCGGGGCGCCGCCGTGCTGGCCGGTGCCGCCACGGCCGCGCCGCTGCTGGCCGGGACTGCCACGGCCGCGCCGTCGCTGAGCGGGACCGCCACGGCGTTAGCCGGTAGCGATGATGCTGACGCGCTGTTCAAGGCCGGCAAGTTCGAGCAGGCCGGCCGCGCGTACGAGGAGATCCTGAAAAGAGACCCCAAGAACCTGCACGCGGCCCGCCGGCGCGGCTACGTCGGGCTACTGTCCAACCAGTTCACCGATGCCGAGAGATATCTCAAGCTGGCTGTCACGCTGGCGCCCGACGACAGGGATGCCAACCGGCTGCTGGCCGACTGCTACATCCGGCAGGACAAACTCTCCCTCTCCGCACCCCACTGGCAAGCCGCCGAAGAGGACGGCTACGCCAAATGGTTCGCGTCATTCTCTGGCGAGGCGTATCAGGTCCACGGTGACACCGCGCAGCTGAAGTGGAAGCAGATGGACCCGATACCGCTGGTAGAGGGAGTCTCGGTCAACGGCGGGCCGGCGAAGACCTTCACGTTCTACACCGGCGCTCCCAATCTGCAGGTGACGGGGTCGGTGGCCAAGGAGGCCGGGCTGAGCCCCGTCGTCAGTGAGAAAATCGATTTCTTGAACGGCACCGTGTGGGTGCACTATGGGGCGCTGGAGTCGTTCAGGCTGGGCGGCATCGAGCTGCGTAACGTCCCCGTGAGCTGGTCGACGACGGATTCGGGCGAAGATGTCGACACCGACAGCGACGGCATGATCGGCATGTGGGTCTTCTACCACTTACTGACCACCTTCGACTACGCGGGCCGGCAGCTGATCCTGCGCCGCCGGACCCCCGAAACGGCCAGGAAGGCGCGCGCGGCCGCCGCACAGGCGGGCACCAAGCCTCTGCCGATGTGGCTGGCCCGCGAGCACGTTCTGCACAGCAGGGGCAGCATCGCCGGCGGTGCCGGCTCCGGCACAGGGGTGGTGGGCGTGCTCTTCGGCGGAGAGAGCGAGGTCGCCGGGATCGTCAATGCGGAAACGGCCAAGCAGTTGCAGGTCCGCATCGACCGCGACCGCCCGGTCGAGACCTTCGCCGGCAGCCACCCGACCGTCGCCTACCCCTGCTACCCGAATGAGATGCGCCTCGGCGACGTCGCCGCCAACGGCATCTACTGCTTCACGACCCCCAACGGGCCGCTCGCCCCCAACGGGTTCGACGTGCCGGTCTCCTTCTTCCACAGCTTCCACAAGCCCTGCACCATCACCCTCGACTTCACCGACATGAGCCTCTACATCGCCCGCGGCCAGTCCGCCTGATCTCGCGACCACACGGGCGTCATTCGAGCAACCCGCGCCTCGCCGACTGGTACGGGCGAATCCGGGCCTCGGGCTGGTCGTCTGAGGCAAGTCGTGGCCGCCGATGTCGTATCGGCGCTTCCGCTGATCGTCTTCGGGATGACGGCCGACGGCAGGCTCCGCGGAAAGGGGCCTGCCGTCGGCCGTGTCCAGGAACCTCACCCGGCCCCAAGGAGCGCACGATGACCCCACGGCTGAACACGATCGACATCGTGGTGTCCGACATGGACACGGCGATCGCCTTCTACGCCCGCCTCGGGCTGCACTTCAAGATCGACCCCCACTCGCCGGAGCACGCGGGCTGCGACCTGCCCAACGGGTTGCATGTGATGCTGGACACCGAGGCGTTCCGCACGCCGTTCCTGCCGGGCCGGAGCGCGCCGGTCGGCGGGCCGCGTACGCTGCTGTGCTTCGAGTTCGACGCCCCGGGCGAGGTGGACGCGAAGTACGCCGAGCTGACCGGGGCGGGCCACCGCGCCATCGCCGAGCCGTTCGACGCGTTCTGGGGCATGCGCTACGCGACCGTGGCCGACCCCGACGGCAACGGCGTCGACCTGTACGCCCCGCTCCCGGCACACTGACCCGGGAAAGGGGGCATCACTGAAGTACGTGCTGATGTTCGTCGAGACCGAGCAGTTCGCGCGGGAGCTGGAGGCGATGGGCGAACTGGAGCAGCGGGCCGCCTACGAGGCGGTGGGGCGCTGGTTCGCCGAGCACGCCGACGCGGCGCGGGCGTAGCGTTTGACCGTGTGGACCTGGGCATGCTTGCGGCGGGTCCGCTCGGCGAGCGCACCGGTGCGGCGGCGGTGTGCCGCGACCACGGTCTTTTCCACCGCGGCGGCCAGGCCGTGCCACAGAGCACTGGTGGGTCGCTGGCGAGGTGCCCGCGCGGAGCACGGGTCCTTTTCCTGCGGCCCCCAGCCCGTGACGATGGTGTGGTCGTCTTCGTTGATCAGACGGGGCCTGCCCTCGGGTATGCCGCGAGACAGGTAGGGGGCCTTCATGGCCTTGATCACCGACGCCGGCACCTTGGGCTGACGACGCCGTTGGCGCTGCGCCGGCCGCGCGTGACCTTGCGGTCGTTGTGCAACACGGTGATCTCACACCACGCTGCTGGCGGTCCTTGCGGGCGCCGCGTTGTCGGGAGCGGCCCTGGGCGTGTAGCAGTCCACCATGCGTGCCGCGTTCGCCGACATGGTTCCCTCCACCCGCAGAGCCGCCGCGTACCGGAATCTTCGCGGGAGCTACGGGGGTAGCGTGGCTGGTTTGCGGGGCCCCTTTAGGGAGCGCTGTTCGGGCAGGCGCCCTCGGCGCTGGCGCCCGCCGTCATCGCGATCCAGGCGCTTGCGCCCGTGATGAACGGGCGGCCGGTCAGGTGAGGTGATCAGCCCGTTCATCCTGAACGGACGGGTCTTTTGCTGCGTTACGTGGGGAAACACAGATCGAGCAGCTGCCGCTGCGGATTATTCGTCCGCAGGTTCTGAAGGCCGTCAATCCAGCAGAGTCCGGAGCGACGATCCTTGACGGCTGGCATGCCATAGCTGGGCGTGGGAGGCCCGAGAGGTCTTCGGCTGCGATCTTCTGTTGATCGTCTTTGGGGTCTGGCCTGGTGAAGGGTGTCTAAACGATCTACCGGGTGCCCGGTGCGTGCCCGCCAGCTAACAAGGAGCAACCAAACGAGATCGACTTCTCGCCGCGAGACCCATTTCAACCGAGAAACCCCAGGTCAGATGGGGTGTGGAGTGGTGGGGCGCCAGGGACTCGAACCCTGAACCGACGGATTAAAAGTCCGCAGCTCTGCCATTGAGCTAGCACCCCTTGGTCGTGCCCCGCGGACCTCGCCCGCGTCGCGGTGTGATCCGTGGAACACTCCCATGATGCAGGGTACAGAGAGTACCGCGTCTTCGGCGACGCCATTGTCCCTGATCGCCCCGTCATCGGTCTCGGCAGGCCCCGGCGAGGGGCCGTGACGGAGGTCGTCAGCGGAAGGCGTCAAGGCCCGTGAGCGCCTTGCCCAGAGTCAGCAGGTGCACTTCCTGAGTGCCCTCGTACGTGAGCACGGACTCCAGGTTGGTCATGTGCCTGATGACCGGATACTCCAACGTGACCCCGTTGGCCCCGAGCACCGTACGCGCCTCACGGGCGATGTCGAGCGCGGCCCGGACGTTGGCCAGTTTGCCGAAGCTGACCTGGGTGGGCTTCAGCTTCCCGGCGTCCTTGAGCCGGCCGAGGTGGAGGGCGGTGAGCCCGGCCTGGCCGAGCGCGACCGCCATCCAGGCCAGCTTCTCCTGCGTGAGCTGGAACCCGCCGATCGGCTTGCCGAACTGCACCCGGGTCGTCGCGTAGTCGACCGCCGCCTCCAGGCAGGCCCGGCCCGCCCCGACCACGCCCCACAGGATGCCGTACCGCGCCTCCGTGAGGCACGACAGCGGGCCCTTCAGCCCCGCGACGCCAGGCAGCACCGCGGAGGCGGGCAGCCGTACGTCGTCGAAGTACAGGGAGGCCGTGACCGAGGCCCGCAGCGACAGCTTGCGGTGGATCTCGGCGGACGAGAAGCCGGGGGTCGAGGTGGGGACGACGAAACCGCGGATGCCCTCGTCGGTCCGCGCCCACACGACGGCCACGTCGGCGATCGAGCCGTTCGTGATCCACATCTTGGCGCCGTTCAGGATCCAGTCGCCAGACGGGTCCTGCTTTGCGGTGGTACGCATGCCGGCCGGGTCGGACCCGTGGTCGGGCTCGGTCAGGCCGAAGCAGCCGATGGCCTCCCCTGACGCCAGCCGGGGTAGCCACTCCTCCTTCTGCTCGTCCGAGCCGTACTTCCAGATGGGGAACATCGCCAGCGACCCCTGCACGGACACGAACGACCGCAGGCCCGAGTCGCCCGCCTCGAGCTCCCGGCAGGCCACGCCGTACGAGACGGCGTCGAGCCCGGCGCAGCCGTACCCCTCCAGATGCATCCCGAGGAGGCCGAGCGAGCCCAGGGCCGGGGCGAGTTCCCGGGCGGGGAACGTGCCCTGCTCGAACCACTCGCCGACGTGGGGGAGGACCTCGCCGGAGACGAGTTCCCTTACGGAGTCCCTGATCATGCGGTGCTCGGGGTCGAGCTGGTCGTCGAGTTCGAGGAGGTCGTCCATGGCGTCAGGGTATCCGGGCCTCCTCGGGGTAGGGCCAGGGGGAATCCCGATGTGCGCCCACCCCCCTGAGAGGCACTGTGGAGGTATGAACGAGATGAACACCAACGGTTCGGTCAAGCAGCTCCACCGCACTCGGAACGGCAGGATCGTCGCCGGGGTGTGCTCGGGCGTCTCCGAGTACACCGGGATCGACGCCAACATCCTGCGCCTCGGGCTCGCCGTCGCGAGCTTCTTCGGCGGCCTCGGCGTCGGCGTCTACGCCGTCGCCTGGCTGCTCCTCCCCGAGGAGGGCAAGAACTCCTCCATCGTCCAGGACCTCATCGACAAGAACAAGGACGGCCACGTCTGGCAGGACGCCAAGGCCAAGTGGGACAACGTCCAGCAGGGCTGGAACCAGGGCCGCTCCAACAGCACCCCGTACCCCCCGCAGGCCCCCAGCTACGAGCAGCACCCGTACGGCCGGTCCTCCACCGACGGCCCCCAGCAGAACCAGGGTCCGCAGGCCTGACTCAGGTAGCGGCGGCCCGGACCTTGGCGATGATCTCCCTGCGCGACTCGGTCCAGAGCATGGCGAGCACGGCCGCGGTGCACAGCCCGGCCACGCCCGCCAGCGTCACGACAGCCTCTGGGCCGAGCCGCTGGGCGGCTGCGCCTCCGACGAGGATGCCGACGCCCTGGGCGGCCAGCAGGCCCGACTGCACCAGCCCGAACGCCGCGGCCCGCCCCGACGCCGGGACGCACTGGACGAAGGCCGCGTTGGCCGCGAGCTGGTAGGCCCCGCCGACGCCGGACAGCACCCACAGGGCGAGCACGCCCTCCAGCGGCGGCCGGATCACGCACAGCACGAGCGGCGCGCAGGTCAGCATGGCCAGCCAGCCCATGCCCCGCAGCCGTCCCGACGGCGTGACGAACCGCCCGAAGAAGAACGCGCCGACGACCGTTCCCGTCGGCATCGCCGCCATCAGCAGGCCCGTGATCACCGGGACGGGCAGCCTCCCGTCGGCGAGCGCCGCGGCGTACGGCACCGCGATGCCCTCGGGGATCACGTAGAACCCGCACAGCCAGGCGAACAGCACGAGCGTGCGCAGCCGCCGTTCGCCGAACACCAGGCGGGCGCCGGACAGCGTCATCCGCCAGATGGACGGCCGCTCGCCGTCCTCCCGCAGCGGCGCCGGACGGTGCCGCACCCCCGCGACGATCACCAGAGCCGATCCGAGGAACGTCGCACAGTCCAGCGCCAGCGCCCGATAGGGCCCGAGCACCGCGATCGCCGCGCCCCCGGCGGCGAACCCGAGCATCTGTACGGCCTGGTTGGTGACGTTCTGCAGGGCCGACCCCACGACGTACCGGTCGCCTTCCAGAACTTCGGGCAGCAGCGCCGCGCGGGCGGCCGAGAACGGCGCGCCGAGCAGCACCACACAGAAGACCAGCGCGCACAGCACGGGAAACGGTGTGGCGGGCAGGGCCATCGCGGCGAGCATCAGGGCGCGCAGCACGTCGCACCAGAGCATGACCCGCCTGCGCGGGTACCGGTCGGCGAGCCCGGCCAGGAGGGGCCCGCCGAGGATGGGCGGCAGATAGGTCAGCGCGTAGACGGCGGCCGTGGCCAGCGGCGAAGCCGTCCGGCTGTAGACCAGCACCGCGAGGGCCACCTGGGCGAGCTGGTCGCCGAGCAGGGACATGCCCTGTCCGAGCCACAGGGCCCGGAACTCGGGGATCGCGGTGACCTCCCGATAGGTGGTCCGCACCTCTGGGGAACGGCGGTGCCGGCCGGACAGCCTGCCGGGCTTGGTGGCCGCCATCTCACTCCGCAGAGGTCGCTCCGCCGGCCGTGTCCGCCGGTGTCCGCCGCGGCGACTGGATCTTACAATCCGTGGTCAACATGTCACTTACAGTGCCCGTCGGATGCGACTTTTGCAACCCGCTGACGGTCCCATTTCGCGGCGCGCGAACGCCGATGACCGCCCTGACGAGGGGAAACATCGACGAGAGGTAACGCCGGGAAAGAGGGCTGTCACCAGCCGAGCTCGTGCAGCCGTTCGTCGTCGATGCCGAAATGATGGGCGATCTCGTGGACGACGGTGACGCGGACCTCCTCGACCACGTCGTCCTCTGTCTCGCAGATCTGCAGCGTCGGATTCCGGTAGATCTCGATGCGGTCCGGGAGGACCCCCGAGTACCAGTCGCCCCGCTCGGTCAGCGGAATGCCCGTGTAGAGCCCCAGCAGGCCGGGCTCGGGCGGGTCGTCCACCACCACGACCACGACGTTGTCCATGACCTTGGCCAGATCCGGGGGGATCGTGTCGAGCGCCTCGGCCACGAGCTCCTCGAACCTCTTCAGCGGGACGTCGATCACCGTCTCATCGTGTCATCGCGAGGCGGCCCTGCGGTAGCGCCGTACGGCGAGTGGTGCGAACACCGCGATGATCAGCAGCGACCAGCACAGCGACGCCGTCACCGAGTGCTGGAGAGGCCAGGAGGCGGCGGCCGAGCCGGGGTTGCCGAACAGCTCCCGGGCGGCCGAGACGACTGCGCTCATCGGGTTCCAGTCCGCGATCGCCCGCAGCCACCTGGGCAGCCCCTCCAGCGGCACGAACGCGTTGGCCAGGAAGGTCATCGGGAACAGCCAGCCGAACGTCGCGGCGTCCGCCTGCGCGCCGTTCTTCACGAACAGCCCGATGTACGTGCCCAGCCAGATCATCGCGTACCCGAACAGGGCGAGCAGCGCGAAGCCGGCGAGCGTCTCCAGAGGGGTGCCGTGCGGACGCCATCCCGCGATCAGCAGGCCGCACACGCTCATGGTGGCGAGCGACAGCCAGTCCTTGGACATGTCCGCCAAGCTCCGCCCGGCCAGTACGGCGGCGCGCGCGATGGGCTGGGCGCGGAAGCGGTCGATGATGCCGCGCGCCATGTCCTCGGCGACCGACGTGGCGGCGGCGACCGCGGACAGCGCCATGACCTGCATGAAGATTCCGGGCATCAGGTAGTTCCGGTAGTCGCCCCCGCCGGGCAGGCTGATCGCGCTGCCGAAGACGTACCCGAACAGGATGGTCATGATGACCGGGGTGACCAGCTCGGCGGCGATCTGGCCGGGCTGAGTGCGCAGTTGGGAGTAGCTGCGGCCCGCGATGACGAACGTGTCGCTCAGGGCCCAGCGCAGCCGTTGGGCCCTGGTCGCGGGGGGTTCCACGGTGATCACGGTGATCACGCGGCCTCCTTCTCTCTGACGGGCGCGTCCGTGAGCGCCAGGAACACCTCGTCCAGCGTCGGCCGGCGCAGCCCCAGGTCCTGCACGCCGACCCCGGCGGCGTCGAGGGCCGCGGCGACCCTGACCAGGGAGGCGGCGCCGTCCGAGACGGGGACGACGAGCCGCCGTTCGGCGGCGTCGATCTCGGGCTCACCGGGGAGCACGCCGCGCACGGCCTCGACGCCGGGCGCGAGGTCCGCGGCGTCGCGGAAGGCGACGCTCACCCGGTCGCCGCCCACCTTCGCCTTGAGCGCGGACGGCGACCCGGCCGCGACCACCCGCCCGGCGTCCATGACGGCGATCCGGTCGGCCAGGTGGTCGGCCTCGTCGAGGTACTGCGTGGTGAGCAGCAGGGTCGTCCCCTCGGCGACGAGCCGGCGCAGCACGTCCCACAACGCGAGGCGGCTGCGAGGGTCGAGGCCGGTGGTCGGCTCGTCCATGAACAGCACCGGTGGGGAGACGATCAGGCTGGCGGCCAGGTCGAGCCTGCGGCGCATGCCACCCGAATAGGTCCGCACCGGACGGTTGGCCGCCTCGGTCAGTCCGAACCGCTCCAGCAGTTCCTCGGCCCTGCGGCGGGCCGTACGACGGGGCAGGTGGTAGAGCCGGCCGAACAGCTCCAGGTTGCGGCGTCCGGTCAGCAGCTCGTCCAGCGCCGCGTGCTGGCCGGCGAGGCCGATGCGGTAGCGGAGCCGTTCCGCGTCTTTGACCACGTCGCAGCCGGCCACCCGGGCCGAGCCGCCGTCGGGACGCAGCAGCGTCGTCAGGACGCGCACCATCGTCGTCTTGCCGGCGCCGTTGGGCCCGAGCAGGCCGCACACCGAGCCGCGCGGCACGTCGAGGTCGACGCCCCGCAGCGCCTCGGTCGTGCCGAACCGCTTGCGCACTCCTTCCGCATGGATCACGGCATCTCCTTAACGCGGTTAAATTTAACAACGTTAAGGATGCATTGAACGCCGTTAAGCTGTCAACCGTGGCACTCGAACGCGACACGATCGTCAGGACCGCCATCCGACTCCTGGACGAGGTGGGGCTGGAGAAGCTGACCCTGCGCAGACTCGCGACCGAGCTGGGCGTGCAGGCCCCCGCCCTCTACTGGCATTTCAGGAACAAGCAGGAACTGCTGGACGAGATGGCCGAGGCGATCTCCGCACAGGAGCCGTTGCGGCCGCTCGCCGAGGGGGAGTCGTGGGAGGAGTGGCTGGCGGAGTGGTGCAGGGGCCAGCGCCGCGCGTTCAAGTCGCACCGCGACACCGCGCGCCTCACCGCCGGCACCCACCCCGGCACGGCTACGCTGCAGACCGTCGAGACCATCCTGGAATCGCTGCTGCGGGCCGGATTCACGCGTACGGACGCGATGTGGGGTCTCAGCACGCTCGCGAGCTTCCTCGGTGGATTCGTCCTCGAGGAGCAGTCCGACCAGGAGCGGGGAACGAACGACCCGGCCCTGTTCGAGGAGGCGCTGGAGAGCCTCGCGCCGTACCCGAACGTGCGCGCGGTCATGGCCGAGACCAAGGGCCCGCAGACGGACGCGTCCTTCGAGCACGGTATTGCGCTGATTTTGACCGGAATGCGAGCACGTCTGGAGGCCCGGACCGACGGTCGGTAACCGGAACACCGTGTTCTGGTAACCAAAAGGGCCGCATCTTCGGGTAGTCAGGAAGGGATGGAGAACTCGCGGTTGAGGGCGTTCGCCCATAGGACGGTCGGCAGTCGGCCCGCCCGTGTGTCCGCCCGTGTGCTCGCGGTCGTGCTGGCGGCGGTGGTCGGCGGTTGGCTCGGAATGACGTTCGGCGCCAAGGTGGACACACCGGTCGGGCCCGCCGACATCGGGATGTCCCTGGCCCCGTCCTGGAGCGGGGAGACCGTCATCGACGTACGGCCCCTCGGGACGCTCAGCTTCGACAGCCACAACGGACCGCTGCGGCTCGACCTGACGATCGAGGCGGTCCATCCGGAGGTCGCGGAGGAGATTCTCAAGAACCCCCGGTGGGCCGATCGGCTGCCGACGACCATTGAGGCCGACGTCATCTCCGGGCTGCGGAATCTCGCCCTGCGCGCGGCGTTGTTCGCCGTCGTCGCCGGGTTCCTCACCGGCCTGCTCGCCTTCCGGCGGCTGTCGCGGGCGGCCTGGACCGCGGCGGGCTCGCTGGCGATGGTCGTCGTCCTCGGCGGCGTCTCCGCGCTGACGTTCAACCCCCGTTCGATCGCCGAGCCCCGGTACACCGGGCTGCTCACGGGCGTGCCGTCCCTGGTCGGCAGCGCCCAGTCGATCGTGACCAAGTTCACCGAATATCGCGGCCAGCTCGCCAAGCTGGTGACCAACGTGTCCCAGCTGTACGAGGCGGGGTCGAACCTGCCGATCTTCGACCCGGATCCGGGGACCATCCGCGTGCTGCACGTCTCCGACCTGCACATCAACCCGCTGGGCTGGAACGTGATCAAGTCGCTGAAGGACCAGTTCAAGGTCGACCTGATCATCGACACCGGCGACATCAGCGACCACGGGACCAAGGCCGAGAACGAGTTCGTCAAGGAGATCGGCTCGCTCGACGTGCCGTACGTCTTCGTGCGCGGCAACCACGACTCCATGACGACCCAGCGGGCGGTCGAGAAGCAGAAGAACGCGGTCGTGCTGGACGGCACCGCCGCCACGGTCAAGGGGCTGAGCATCTACGGCATCGGCGACCCGAGGTTCACCCCCGACAAGTCCGTACAGGCGGCGGGCGACGAGAGCAAGAGCCTCCTCGACCTCGGCCGGGCCAACGCGGCCAAGCTGGCGCCACGCGAGTGGCCCAGGTCCGCCTCCACCTCGGCCCCGGACAAGATCGCCGCCGACGTCGTGGCCGTCCACGACCCGACCGTGGGCCGGGGCCTGTCCGGGTATGTGCCGCTCGTACTGAGCGGGCACGTCCACGCGCGGTCCACCCAGCTGCTGCCCTCGGGCACCCGCCTGATGATCCAGGGGTCCACCGGCGGCGCGGGCCTGCGCGGCCTGGAACACGACGAGCCGACCCCGCTGACCGCCTCGGTGCTCTACTTCGGCAAGAGCAGCCACCGCCTGGAGGCATGGGACGACATCACCGTCGGCGGCCTCGGCGAGCAGTGGATCCAGTGTGAGCGTCATATCGAGCCGGACCCTGGCCGTACAATTTCTCCCGAGTCGCCGCAGGCGCCGTCGCCGACGGCAACCGGCAGCGGCTCGCCGTCGCCGGTCGCTTTGGCATCAGGGGCAAACGTCCCCTATGCTTCAGAGGTCTCCGACGGAAGGCGTCACGGAACAGGGCGAAAGCCTTGAGCCCCCATCGTCTAGCGGCCTAGGACACCGCCCTTTCAAGGCGGCGGCACGGGTTCGAATCCCGTTGGGGGCACGTGGAGCGCGTCGAGCGCACCGGATGACGGAAGGTCGAAGACCTCCCGGAAGCTGGTAAGCTAGGCGAGCCGAACAACACGGGGAAGCGAAAGCCCCCCGGACATAAAGGTCCTGTAGAGCAGTTTGGAGTGCTCGCCACCCTGTCAAGGTGGAGGTCGCGGGTTCAAGTCCCGTCAGGACCGCGTACGGCGGCAGCCGCCGAGGTCAGGTAGCTCAGTTGGTACGAGCGTCCGCCTGAAAAGCGGAAGGTCGGCAGTTCGACCCTGCCCCTGACCACCACCCTTGAACAGCCCAAACGCCCCGAGCCGATCACGGCCGGGGCGTTCTTGTATGGGTTTGACGACAACGCTGACGACAACGTCTTCTGGCTAGGGCGTGCGGCTCCTACTGGCGTCGCTTGGCAGCTTTGCTCTGTACCCGCACCGATCGCATGGCCTCGGCCCGCGCTTGCTGGCGGCACCCAAAGTCAGTTCTTCGGTCGAGTCGCCGATGAGTCCACACAGCCGGGAGCCATGGTAGACCCGAGGCCGGCCATAGTCCCTGAGGTAGACAGTCGGGTGGTCCCGCCGGCCCATCACTTCTGCGATCTCAGCTGCTGACCTCTCTTCAGCAGACCTTATGGCGTCTTCAGCTGTGTCCGACGATCTCGCGGGCCACGTGCGGAGGCACGCCCAGATCGAGGAGGAACGAGACGGCGGTGTGCCGAATGTCGTGAAATCGGTACGTCTCCAGCCCGGCGCGCTTCCGGACCGCGTAGAAGTGCCGCAACGTCAACCGGGGCGCGTATGGCGGCTGAGGTTGGTGATGGTGCGGGCGGGGTGCGCTGTAGCCGCCCGAGGAGCTGTCCAGGCAGCGCTCGGGGCCCGGGGCACGGCCGGCACGTCCGTGGCGCCTTGCGCTCCGAGTCACGCGAGCACCCGGGCTCCCAAACCGGTCCATACGGGATGAAGTTACTCTCGGATGATATTCGATTCCTAAGGGTAACAACTGGTCGAGGAGGGAGCATGGACGCGGACGAGGGGGATAAGCCTGCTGATCCGGGTCGCCTGCTTATCATCGGGGGCGCCGAGTGCCGCGGTTCCGGCCTGCTCGAGCGGTTTGTGGAGCTGTCCGGCGGCGAGGCGGCCCGGATCGTGCTGGTCACTACGGCCACCGGGGCGCCCGAGGAGGTGCACGCCGACTACGAGCGGGTGTTCCGCAAGCTCGGCGTGGACCACACCAGGGAACTGCGGCTGCGCGGGCGCTCCGACGCCGACGGCGACAACGCGGCCGAGCTCCTCGACGACGCCACGGGCGTGTTCTTCTCCGGCGGCGACCAGTCGCGGCTGCGCGCCCTGGTCGGCTCGCGGGCCAACGAGATCCTGCGCGAGCGGCTGCGCGCAGGCGGCGCGGTCATCGCCGGGACCAGCGCCGGCGCCACCGCCATGGGCCGCACGATGATCCTCGGCGGCGAGGGCCCCGGCGTGTCCGTCGCCACGGTCCGCACCGGCCCGGGGCTCGGCCTGCTCCCGAGGGCGCTCATCATCGACATGCACTTCAGCGAGCGCGGCCGGCTCCCCCGGCTGCTCAGCGCCATGGCGCTCGACCTGGAGCACCTGGGCGTCGGCATCGGCGAGAACACCGGGATCCTGGTCGACGGCACCCGCTTCGAGGTGCTCGGCGCCGGCGTGGCCACGGTGGCCGACGGGCGGAACGCCACGGTCATCCACGCCGCCGGGGACGAAGACCCGATCACCCTGTTCGGCGTCCGGCTGCACCTGCTGCCCGCCGGGTGCGTCTTCGACATCGCGACCCGCGAGGCCACCATCGGGCCCGCGCACGACTGGTACTGATCACCGCCGGCCCGATCATCCGCCCAACCCTTGGGGAGTGTCACGTGCGTCTCGACGACCTGCGTCACCTGAGCGGACCCAACTCATTCAGCACCCGGCCGGTCACCGTCGCGCGGCTCGAGCTCGAGGAGCTGACCGGCCGGAGCACCACCGAATACCCGGGCTTCGCCGGGCGGCTGACCGCGGCCCTGCCCGGGCTGGCCGAGCACCACTGCGCGGCCGGGCGTCCGGGCGGGTTCCTGGAGGCGATGGCCCGGGGCACCTACTTCGGCCACGTCACCGAGCACGTGACGCTGGAGCTGTCCAGCCTGGTGGGCCGCGACGTGTACCTGGGCCGGACCATGTGGGCCGGCGCCGACGGCCGCTACGACGTGATGACCGAGTGCCCGCAGGACGAGCCCGCGCAGTCCTCGGTGCCGGCCGAGCTGCTGGAACTGGCCATCACCACGGTCAAGCACATTCTCCTTGAACGCATCCCCGACCTGCCGCGCGAACTGACCAGGATCGCCCGGATCGTGGAGCGGGAGCGCCTCGGCGTGAGCACGGCCGCGCTCGCGGGCGCGGCCCGCCGCCGGGGGATACCGGTCCGCCGGGTCGGCCGGCTGAGCATGCTGCGGCTCGGCTACGGGCGCTATCGCCGGCTGGTGTGCGCCGCGCTGACCGAGCAGACGTCGGTGATCGGTGTGGACATCGCGGCCGACAAGATGCTGGCCAAGCAGCTGCTGACCGACGCGGGCATCCCGGTGCCCGATGGGGTGGTGGCCTGGAGCGCGGCCGACGCCGCCGGGGCGCTGGGCCGGCTCGGCGGGCCGGTCGTGATCAAACCGCTCCACGGCAACCACGGTGCCAACGTGACCGTCGGCGTGACCACCGCCGCGGCCGCGGCCGCCGCATACGCTCAGGCGGCGGCCGACGGCGAGGGCGCGATCGTGGAGAGGTTCGTGCCCGGCACCGACTACCGGGTGCTGGTGGTCGACGGCCAGGTGGTGGCCGCGGCCGAGCTGCGGCCTGCCTCGGTGACCGGCGATGGTGCCTCCGACATCACCCAACTCGTCGACGTGGTGAATGCCGACCCGCGCCGGGGCGAGGGCCACTCCCGAGAGCTGACCAAGATCAAACTGGACGAGTGCGCGCTCGCGCACCTGGAGGCCCAGGGCCTGGGCCCGGCGTCGGTCCCGGCCCGCGGCCAGCTCGTGACCCTGCGCCGGAACGCGAACCTGTCCACCGGCGGAACCAGCCGCGACGTGACCGACCTGGTGCACGAGGACGTGGCCGACATGTGCCGCCGGGCCGCGGCCGTGGTCGGCCTGGACGTCTGCGGCATCGACGTGCGGCTGGCCGACATCGCGGCACCGATGTGGTGCGGCGGGGCCGGTCACGGCGGGGCCGAGCCTGGCGCCGTGATCGAGGTCAACGCGTGCCCGGGGCTGCGGATGCACCTGTCCCCGGCCGAGGGGGCGCCGCGGGACGTGGCCGGCGCGGTGATCGACAGCCTGTACCCGCCCGGCGCCCCATCTCGGGTCCCGGTCGTCGCGGTCACCGGGACCAACGGGAAGACCACGACGGTCCGCATGATCGGCCACATCCTGAGCAAGGCCGGGATGCGGGTGGGGATGTCCACCACGGACGGGGTCTACTCCGGCGGCCGGCTGGTCTACGACGCCGACGCCTCGGGCCCGCGGTCCGCGGACATGGTGCTCGACGACACCAGCATCGAGGCCGCGGTGCTGGAGACGGCGCGCGGCGGGATCATCCGCGGTGGGCTCGGCTACGACCAGGCCGACGTGGCCGTGGTCACCAACATCACCGCCGACCACCTGGGCGCGGACGGCGTGGAGGATCTCGACGAGCTGGTCGAGGTGAAGGCGCTGGTCGCCGAGGAGGTTCGCGAGGGCGGGACCGTGGTGCTGAACGCCGACGACCCATTGGTCGCCGCGCTCGCCGACCGGCCGCGGGTGCGCAGGCACGCGTCCGTGATCAGGTATTTCAGCCTGGTGAACGGCAACCCGGTCATCGAACGGCACCGGCAGGCGGGCGGCCTGGCGTACGAGCTTCGCAACGGCGAGCTGGTCGAGTTCGATGCGGACCGGGATCGGGCGCTGCTCAGCGTGGCCGAGCTGCCGGGCGCGTTCGGCGGGCTCGCCGCGCACGTGGTCGCGAACGCGCTGGCCGCGGTGGCGGCCTGCCGCGGGCTCGGGGTCAGCGCCAAGGACATCCGGCGCGCGCTGGGTACGTTCACGCCGGGCGAGTCGAACCCGGGGCGCGGCAACGTCTACCTGGCCGGCGGCGGCCCGGTGATATTGGACTACGGCCACAACGCCGCCGCGCTCGACGCGACCGGCCGCATGATCAGCGACGTCTGGGGCGGCGAGCCCGTGGCCGCGATCACGCTGCCCGGCGACCGCCGCGACGATCTGGTGGCCCGCTCGGCCGAGGCCGTCGCCGCGTGGTTCGGCCGGGTCGTCGTCTACGAGGACGCCGACAAGCGCGGCCGCCGCCCCGGTGAGATGACCGGCCTGATCATGGCGGCCATGCGCCGGGCCCGGCCCGGCATCGGCCTCGCCACCGCCGAAGGACCGCAGGCCGCCCTGCGAATCGCGGTCACGATGGCCGCCGGCCACCCGGTCCTGTTCGTCTACGAGAAGCTGGCCATGGCCCGCCAGGCCCTCGAGGCCCTGAACGCCCGCCCCTGGCCCGCCGGCGCAGTCCCGCCCGCACCCGCCGACGCCGGTCCCGCCTGCTCCTTCTATCGAGACGCCGCAACCACGGATGACTAAAAGCTCCCTCCGGGGATGAAGGCGAAGGGTGAGCTGCCGAGGATTCTCGGAACGCTTCGAGCCTGTGCCGCCGACTACAGGACAGGGGGCTGACGACAACGGTGACGACAACAGTGACGACAACGTCGGCCACCACGAGCACACCGCGGCAGCCGTCCACAGCCTTCTGGCCTCGTGTCGGCTGAGCGGAGCAGAGCGGTCGGTCTGCCTGAAAAGCGGAAGGTCGGCAGTTCGACCCTGCCCCTGACCACCTTCATTGAACGGCCCAAACGCCCCGAGCGATCACGCTCCGGGGCGTTTTCGATTTCCAGTGACAGCAACGCTGAACAGCAACAAGCATCGTCCTCTTCCAGCAAGGGATCGTCGTTCAAAAGCCTTGATGGCGGATGAGCGCCAGATCCGGCGTCGACGCCTGTCCGCAGACGTCCGAGGTTAGACGTTGATTCGTTTGTGATCGCGTCTGTGTATCACTGTTTGCTGTGGCACATTCGTGGGTGAGGCTCTCGCGTTGGAGACGCATCCGTAGATGGACGGGCATCGCCGCGGTCTTCGTGGGTCTGGCCGCCTGTCAGGGGGCGTTCGGGCGCAATATCCAGGCGGTCACGTACGGCGAGCCCACATCGTGCCCCAGCGACCTATTCGAGTCCGAGTCCGAGCCCAGGCCCGCGGCCGGGACGGTGATTGATTGCGTGGGGTGGACACTGCACGTGCCATTCGGCATGGATATCGAACTCAGAACGGCCGCCAGCCACGCTCGCTCTATGTCGATTTACGACACCGACCCCATCCCCATCGAGATCACCCCGGACGGACACCGCGTCGCCTACTTGGACGTGAGGGAGCTCCGCTACCTCGCCAAGGATCTCCGCTCCGGCTTCACCCGGCCGATCACACCACGCCTCACCACTGAGGAGATCCTCGCAATCACCTCGGTGGCCAGTTCCGCCGACAGCCGCCACTTTGCCGTGTCCACCAGGGAGAACCGTCGGACATTCGTCACGGACTTCGAGACGGGCCGGACAAGGACACTCAACCAGGTGTGCTGGGCCTACGGGCTGACCGGCGACAGTCTGATGGGCAGCGCGGGCTGCGATGGTGTCGGCGTCTCGATCGATGCCATCCGCTTCGACGGCACGGCGACTCGCTTCCGGTCGGAGGAGGAGCGTCCCCTTGATATGTCCGCAGATCTGCGGTGGTACATCGACTTCGGGGAGCCGACTTCGGTGTACGAGACCGCAACCGGGCGGCGGGTGCGGGTCCTGCCCTCTGAACTCAGCGAATTCCAGTGGGCGGGCGCCGACACCCTGGTCGCACGAGACGCGGATATCGAGGACGGGGACGACTACACAGCCATCGACGCCAGAACGGGCGAGCTCATCTCGATTGGCATCCCATACTCCGACTCAATCGTCTTCGGGAAGGTCCGTTGATGTCGGACTGGTACGAGCAGGTCCGCCGTACGGCGTCGCTGTTGGGCGGACGCACGCCGTATGCCCGGCGCATGGCGGAGAAGGCACTGCGCGACAGGGAAGGCACGAAGGACGCCTTCTTCTCGCTCTATCGGTCTTATCTCAGCCTCTTCCGCGTCTGGCCCGATCCGGGCTGGGGGAAGGAACTCTCCAATTTGCAGCGTGCCGTCCTGGTCGCGTTGCACCATGACGGCTGGACCGAGCAGGAGACCGCCTATTTGTGTGGGCGAAGTAGAAGAGCCGTGCGGCGGGCGGGCGAGAAAGGGCTTCGTGCTCTGGGCACCGATGGCATGGCTCTCGCCGGCACGCTACGGGCAATGACGGAGGATCTTCCTGCGGTCGCCGAGCGGGAGCCCGGGCGGAATCACGCCGGGTGCGGTGCCTTGATTGTCTGCCTTGTCGCCTTTGTCCTCATGGTGGCCTATTGCTCGGTCCTGGATGCTTCGCTTGGACAGCACGCAGGCCGCGCTCCCTTCGTCGCCCTTGCCTTTTCGGAGCTCAATCCATTGCGCGGTCCTATGCGGGCCACGATCCGGTACGCCTACCGCGTCGATGCGCCGGTAACCGTGCTCACCGATGGAAGCTACTGGGTCGTCATCACCGAGTCGAACCAACGGCTGCTTGTCGAGGACGCCACCCCAAGCGACCTCGAGATCAGCCCGGACGGCCGTAGGCTGGCCTACCACAGCCGGAGCAAGCGCGAGGTCGTCGTGTATGACCTTCCGTCGGGACAGATCAGCAGGATCTCGAAGGCAGATGTGTCGGATTACGGCCTGTTTTTTTCTCCAGACGGTCGCCGCCTCGCGTTCACTTCCGAGGACAAACTGTATGTCTGGGACGGCAAGCGGCGGCGTGTCCCGGGGTTTGGGCCGGAGTCGACACTGTACGGCTGGTTAGCCGGCGGGCAGGCCCTGCTGGTTGATGACTGGGAGGGTGTCCGGGCGGTCGATCTCAGTGGCACCGTCTTGTTCAGCACGGGGGACTTGGACCACGTGGGCCCGTTGCCCGACGGGAGGACGTGGATCGACGTCGACGATGACGAGAATCGCTTCACGCGGTACGGTCGGCGCACAGGTCGCCGGAGCATGCGGCTGCCCACGACCGCGAGGCCCCGAAAGGTCGAGTGTTGGACCAGTGCGGACACCTTCGTGATCAGTACCTACGGCTACGGGCCCAGCAACTACTACCGGATCGACATCGAGACCGGGGAAGCCGAGCCTCTGCCTGCTCTGGTCCCGGAAGACCTGAAAGAGGTGCGTTTCCCCGGGTGTGTGTGATGATCGACAAGCCCGGGGCCGACAGTGGCGTGCGGGCGCTGGCCCGGTCCTGCACAGCGACATCCCCTTACGCAATCGTCCCGGGATGAGCAAGGGCCCGAAGCGATTCATACACCGTAGCGCCCAAGATCGCCGAGTTCTCGTAGTGAAGTGTTCGGGGCAGACCGTGGCGATAGCTGACTTCCAGTGACAGCAACGCTGAACAGCAACGGTCTCGTGGATGCCATGGGGGAGTGCGATGTTGCGACGTGTGGAGATCAGCGCCGCTCTGTTGATCGAGCCCGTCCATCGGTCGATCGCTCACAACCTGTATTGGAACGACAAGGTTGAGCTGAGCTTGGACTGTTTCATTTGCGAACGGACTCGCCGTACGACCATTCTCCAGCGCGGTGCCGAGCGAGCCGTATGCACCGCGGACGACGAGCATGGGGAGCACTATTCCGCCGTCCAGATCACGGCGTTCGGTCACGCTCAGGGATCGCAGAGCCTCTCACTCAGGGTTCTCGTCGATTTCTGGTGGGCACCCTTTCACGATGCGAAGCGGGATCAGAGGGCGATGGCGCCGAGCACGATCCCGTGGGTACGCCTGCATCTGGGCTCCTATTGTCCTGAAGCTGGGCAGGCCGGGCAGAACTCGATCCAGACCAACCTGGTGCGTCCGGCGGGGCTGGTCTGCGAACACTGTGACCAGACGCTGGCTGTCAGCGCCGAAGCGCCGCGGATTCACGTGCTCAACTGAGCCGGATCTCAGCACGGGCCGGCGATACGGAGGTGCGGACGAGAAGGCCGTGCCTCAGACTCTCGCATCATGAGGATCGCGGAGGATGAGTTACACCGTATCGAGTTCGGGCCGCCAGGCGATGATGAGCCGGCCTTCATCGTGCGCGTGTTCTTCGCGGCGGAGAACCCCGTGGACGTTGTCGCGCGTGCGGGGGAGGTCCTCACCCGCGTTGTCGAGCGGGTGCCGTCGTGGCCGCCGGAGGATGACTGGCCGGATCTGCTGCCGTCGTGGTTCGTTGAAAATTGCGCACCGGAATCACCGGCTGATCCGACACAGGATGCGGCTGAATGGCTGGCGTGGTGGCAGAGCTTGGCACCGCAGGAGAAGGTTGTGGCAGCACAGGGGCCCTGGACTCTGTCAGGTTGGCTTTACTACTTCGATCCGATCGAGGGCGAAGGCGATGACCGTAGCTGGTGGTGGTGGAACGCCGGAAACGATGAGCCGGAGCGGGGCTGGATTGACGTGGCCACGACGGGATGGCCGTTCGGCACCGGCTCCTTGTACTGGCTGATCGAGGCGTGTGGAGGTAAGGACCCTCACTACTGAAGACGTCCCGAAGCTGAACTCCGGGACGTTGTTTCAGGAGAGAGGTACGGCCTACCCGAGGGCCTCGCCGAGCTTGCCGAGGGCGCGGCGCATGTCGCCGAGTCCGGTCGCCTTTCGGATCGCTCACAGCTTCGCCCGAGGTCGTCCGACTCCATTCGTGTGCCGTGCGGAGAAGGAAAGACAACCTCGGATTCTCCCGGCAAGGTCGGTCGGCGCCACCGACGTCAGCGGCGGCACTTTGCCAAGATCGGCACATGGTGCGATTAGCCGCGATGCTTCTGACGGTGGCGCTGCTCCTCAGCGACAGCTCTGGTTTGTTGAGACCGACGTTTGAGGAGAAGGCCGCACAAGCCGCCTCAACCTGGCGGACCAGCGGTGCCGAGAAGATCCGGCGCAAGGGTTTCGTCCCACTTGAGGACCTGAGCAAGATACCTCAGGAGGTGAGCGAGCAGATCGATTATGAAGAGCACGGCTGGGTCGTGGCCGGACCGCTGCCCGCTCCCCCGGCCAGGGCGCAGATCCAGTGGGACGACGGATCCGCGATGCAGGTCCCCGTGGTTGGACCGCGAGAGGCGCTAATGGCCCTGTCCCCCTGGCCCGAGGAGTACACCTTCCCCGACGACAAGCAGTACAAGCTCACCCGCGCCACGTTCACGACCATGCGGCTGAAGACCTCACGCGGCATGGCGACCGTACCCGCCTGGCGACTGCACTTCTCGAATCTCCCCGACCCGATTGACCGCGTCGCGGTCGATCAGGAGGCGATCGATACCATTGAAGACGCGGTCGGTGAACGTCTGTGGGGTGACGGGATCACAGACCTCGAGGTGTTCGACGAACACACGCTGCTGGTGAAGTACGGCTACGGCTTCTGCGCCGGTGAAGAACCGTTCGATGTCACCCTACGGGCCAGCGAGAAGCCAGATGTGGTGGTGCTGGGACTCGAGATGCCCTATCGGGGCTACGGGCCCTGCGCAGGCGTCGGCGCGTTCGGCCAGGACGTCATCAGGCTCAACGAGCCGCTGGGCGATCGCGTGGTACTGGACGAAATGAGTGGACTCCCCGTCCTCTGCCATCGTGCGCAGAACACGTGCCATGCGAGGAACGGGTGACACACGCCGCCCCCGACAGCGACGTGATGACGCGCGAGCTGTACGCGAAATGATCAGGTGGGCCCCAACGGCCGACCAGGGCGTTTGGTCAGGTCGAGGCCATAGCTCAAGCAGAAGGACCACCGCTCTCCTGAAGCGGGTGCCGTAGGTCGAGCCCTTGGGGCGAAGTTACGTCTTCACTTACCCGATCCTCCCGCGTCGCCCGCCCTGCGTCGGTAGCCTTGCGTGGTGTGATGGTTACTGATAGTGCTCAGCGCGGCTTCGGTTGACTCCGCCCGGCGGGTATCCGCCGTTGGAGACGCCCTTGCTTGGCGCTTGGACGAGCGCCGATTCGCTGGCGACTGCGCTTGTGTGCAGGGGAAGCGAGTGTGAGCAGATATCAGTAGATCATTTTCTGCATCTCATCCCGAGAGTCCGCGGGGCGGGGCAGGGGGAGTCGTCTTGCTCGCCGCATTCCGGGGGCCTCGCACTCGCATTCCCACGGACCCGGAGCATCTGGCCGCCTCACCCTCTCGCCGTCGCGCCGCCGACTGCGGAGTCAGCCGCTCCGGAGCGTCGTACCGCATCCCCGCAGGCATCTGTCACGGGAAGTGAGAGGACCAGACCGTGCGAAACGATGACCAGACACCCCGCGTGGACACGCACGGGATACAGCGTCCCGGCGAATATGTGATGAAGAAACTGCCCGAGGTCACGCTGACCTTCTGGATCATGAAGGTCGCCGCCACCACACTCGGTGAGACCGCCGGCGACCTGTTCTCCCAGACACTGAAGATCGGCTATTTCCTCACCACGGTCGCGCTGTTCCTGATCTTCCTTGTCACCCTGGTGATCCAGCTCGCCTCCAAGCGGTACAACCCCTTCTTCTACTGGACGGTCATCCTGTCCACCAGCATGGCCGGCACGACGATGTCGGACTTCATGAACCGCGACGCCAGCGCCGAATACCTGCCCAAAGGAGCGACGTCGCTGGGTTGGGGGCCACAGGGCCTCGGCCTGGGCTACCCCGCCGGCGCCGCGATCCTGATCTCGATCCTCATCGCCATCTTCGTCATCTGGAAGTTCACCGGACTGACCTTCGCGATCCGCGACATCGACACCTTCCGTGGCGAAGCCCTCTTCTGGTCGGCGATCCTCGTCTCCAACACGCTCGGCACCTCCCTGGGCGACTTCCTCTCCGACAGCTCAGGTCTCGGCTACAGCGGAGGCGTGGTGTTCATCACCGCCCTGCTCGCGCTGCTCCTCGCCCTGAAGTACGTCCCTGCCGTGCCCAACGTGCTGCTGTTCTGGCTCGCCTTCGTCCTGACCCGGCCCTTCGGCGCCACCGCAGGTGATCTCCTCACCAAGCCGACCACCAAGGGTGGTCTCGACCTCGGAACCGCCGGCTCCTCCGCCGTCCTCCTCGCGGTCCTGTTCGGCCTCATGGGATGGGCCCATCTCCAGGAACGCCGCGACACCCTCGCCATGGCAAGGGCCTCCTGAGCCCGATGACACGCGCGGACGACTCCCGTGGCACGTGAATATGGGCTCGAATGCCCATGCCGAATCTGGCCCGCTCCTCGCCTGTGACCGGTTGGAGCTTGTGGAGGGCGCGCGGGCCGTACACCTCGGCGGGCCCTGCCCAGCGCATCCGCGCAGGTCTCGTTACCTCGTGCGTAATCGCCGCGATGCCGTACCCCCGCGAAGCTGAGCGTGGAACGGCGCGAGCAGGAGGAGAACATTGACGACCATCACGTCACCGCGGTCGACACGGGTTGCGGCGAGCGGCAGCAGCGCCGGCTGGGGAAGCCTGCTGGTGCTCCTCACCGGTGTCTTCATCACCACCCTCGACTTCTTCATCGTCAACGTCGCGATCCCCGCGACACAGCACGAGCTGAACGCGAGCCCGTCGGCGATCCAGTTCATCGTCGCCGGATTCGGCATCGCCCTGGCCTCCGGGCTCGTCCTCGGCGGACGGTTGGGCGACCTGTACGGGCGCCGGCGGCTCTTCTCGATCGGCCTGGCCGTCTTCACCCTGGCCTCGGCGGCCTGCGGCGAGGCCCCGACCGCCGGGTTCCTCATCGGCGCTCGGGTCGCCCAGGGCGTCGGGGCGGCCCTGCTGATGCCGCAGGTTCTCGCCATCATCAACACCCTCTACACCGGCGCGCACCGCACCAAGGCGTTCAACGCCTACGGCATGGCCCTCGGCTTCGGCGGCGTGTTCGGGCAGCTCATCGGCGGTGCGCTCATCAGGGCCGACATCGCCGGCCTCGGCTGGCGCAGCATCTTCCTGATCAACGTCCCGGTGGGCGCGGTCACTCTGCTGCTGACCCGGCGGCTGATCCCCGAATCACGGGCCAACGGGGCCCGTCTGGACCTGACCGGTGCCACGTTGGCCGGCCTGGGCCTGGTGGCCATCGTGTACCCGCTCGTACAGGGCCAGCAGCAGAACTGGCCGGCATGGACGTGGCTCTGCCTGGCCGCCGCCGTCGCCCTCCTGGCCGCCTTCGTCCTGCACCAGCGCCGGACGGCCGCGCCCCTGATCGACCCGGCGCTGTTCCGGCACCGCTCGTTCTCCACGGGCGTGGTCGTCAGCCTGATCTATGCGATGACGACTGGTTCGTTCTTCCTGATCCTGGCGCTCTACCTCCAGGAGGGGCGCGGTCTGGACGCTCTCGGCTCCGGCCTGATCTTCCTTCCCCTGGGCCTCGGCTACTTCGTCTCCTCGGCCCTGTCCGGACGCGTCGCGGCCCGGCTCGGCCGCCAGGTCGTCACCGTGGGAGCCCTGGTCGTCGCACTCGGGTACGCGGCTCTGGCCGAGACGGCCTCGGCCCTGGGCGCCGGGCGTCCCGTCGCGTGGATCATCCCGAGCCTGCTCGTCGCCGGCGCGGGAATGGGCTTGATCATGGCCCCGCTGCCCGCGATCGTCCTGGCGGGGACCGATCCCCGGCACGCCGCAGCGGCCTCGGGCGTCCTGAACACGGCCCAGCAGGCGGGCGGCGCGATCGGGGTGGCCCTGGTCGGGATGGTCTTCTACGGCGCCCTGGGCGCTCCCGCCCCGGTCCACTACCCGCACGCTTTCGCTCTCGGCCTGGCTCTCCTGGTCGGCCTGGCCGCCGCCGTCGCCGCCCTGGTCCAGGCGCTGCCCCGCTCCGCCCGCTGATCGGGAGCCGGGTCCGAGAAGGTCGACGAGCCGTGATCCGAACGGGACAGGGGGCCGAACGTGCGGAGGGAGGCGAGTTGACCGCGAACGGGGCTATCCGGCCGACAGCCGACTGTGTCACTTACGGTAGTTGCGATGTAACTGACAGTGGCATCAAGATCTGGGAGTACACCACAACTGCCGAGGAGGCTTCCTTGACGCTGTCCCGCGTTCCCGCTCTCGCCCGCCGCCTGGCCGGCGCCGCCGCTCTGATAGTGGCGGTCGGCACCGTCGCCCTGCCTGCCACGGCGGCCACCCTGCCGGCGCAACTGCCGCCGGGCGTGGTCGCGCTCCAGGAAGCCGGCGCTGCTCAGCGGCCCGCCGGAGACGATGTGTACCGCGACTGGTACACGAGCCACTCCAATTGTGTGGCGGCCGGCCAGGGAGGGATCGACCGAGGCCACTGGGAGCACTACACCTGCTCCGAGGGCGACTGGTTCTGGCACCTGTGGACCAACCGCTGAGCCGACGGGACGGCAGGCACATGCAAGACCGCCGACAGCCGGGCGGGGCGGCCTAGCCCGGCACCGGCGGCGTTGTCTCTCCCCGCGGACGCGGACGGCGACCTCGGCCGCCGAAGACGTGCGTCCGCATGACGAGGCCCCGGACTCCGTAAGGAGCCCGGGGCCTCGGATGCCGTCGGATGACGGGCCACGTCTCAGTGTGCCCGGCATCGGCGGTGAAGCGTCGCTTAGAGCGGGCGGACCTGCTCGGCCTGCGGGCCCTTGGCGCCCTGGCCCGCGGTGTACTCAACCCGCTGGTTCTCCTCCAGCGAACGGTAGCCGCCGGCGTCGATGGCCGAGTAGTGGACGAAGACGTCCGGGGTGCCGTCGTCGGGGGCGATGAAGCCGAAGCCCTTTTCGGCGTTGAACCACTTGACGGTTCCCTGAGCCATGCTGCTTTCTCCTTGATGAGACGATCTCGAGAGCCACGGACGTGGTCCTCGGGCTGCTGCGACCGACCGCCTTGGGAAAGCCTCGGCTCCGTACGGTAACGCCCGCTGTCATAAACTCAGCAAGCGCTTTAACGCATACTGGGACTTCGACACAACCTCTACTCCGACACTACACGCCGCAACGCGGTTCCCGCGCCACTCTCTCGCAAAACCCCGTACGCGCCCCCCGAAGACCCATCCCCGTCAACCGACCGGCGTGGAGGGTGCTGCTCGCCGTATGGCGATGGGCCTGCACCGTCATGACGGTGCAGGCCCATCGCGGTGATGTCAGTCACTCAAGACCGGGGTCAGTTCACTTGACGACTGCGAGGGCGTCGACGACACCGGCGCCGAAGAAGCTGTTGTCGTCGTCCGTGCCGGTGCAGGCCGCGGTGTTCTGCGGGCACGGCTTGGACACGGCCCGCGCCTTGAGCTCGCTGAGCATCGTGGCCGGCGACCAGGACGGGTGCGCCGACTTCATCTGCGCCATGACACCGGCGACGTGCGGGCTCGCCATCGACGTACCGCTCTTGGTGCCGTAGCCGTCGGCCCCCGTCCGGGTGTTCCACGTCGTCGAGTAGATCGACGAGCCGGGAGCCGCGACGTCGATCTTGCCGAGGCCGTAGTTGGAGAAGGACGACCGGACGCTGTCCAGCGTGGTGCCCACGCGCTGCAGGGACGCGACCGTCACGACGCCGTCGAGCTCGGCCGGGATGTCGTTGCAGCCGCTGTTGATCGTGCGCACGGTCGGCTTCGGCGCGTCGTTGGGGCTGCCCGTGTCCACGGTCTTGTTGGCCATGTCGTAGTTGGAGTTGCCCGCCGCGGCGACGTTGACGACGCCCTGCTTCGTGGCCCACTCCACGGCGCGCCGGACGGCCTCCTTGCTGGCGGCCTGGTCGGGCTGGTCGTCGCACCAGAACTCGAACGGGTCGACGTAGTAGGAGTTGTTCGTGACGTCCATGTGCTTCAGGCCCGCCCACATGAAGCCGCAGACGGCGTACTCGGGGTAGATGAAGCCGTCGTCGTTGACGACCTTGACGGACGCCAGGCGCACGTTCGGCGCGACACCGACGATGCCGACGTTGTTGCGGGCGGCGGCGATGGTGCCGGCGACGTGCGTACCGTGGTCGCTCGTCGTGGGGCGCCACGCCAACGGCGTCTGGTCCGGACGGCCGACGTTACTGCAGTTGACCGAGTTCGCGACGTCGATGTTGGCCTTGAGGTCCGGGTGCGTCGGCGAGATGCCGCTGTCGAGCACCCCGACGAGGACGTTGCGGTTGCCGTCGGAGATCGCCTGCGCCTGCGGGGCCTTGATCATCTGCATGTCCCACTGGACGCCCTCGTTGGGGTCGAGGCTCGCGCCAGGCTGCGGGTCGGAGGGGATGTCGCCGTTGTCCGGCTTCTTGGCGCCCTTCTTGTACCCGTTGGCGCCGGGGCCCCACGGCGGGGCCAGGTCGGTCGGCGTTCCCTCGGAGACCCCGGCCGTGCGCGTGGCGCCGACGGAGGCGACCGCGTTGCCGCCCTTGGCGGTGACGTTCGTGCGGAAGGCCGCGCGGTCGGAGTGGGCGACGACCACGCCGATCTCGGGCCAGGACTGGATGACGACGCCTCCGGCGGCCTCGACCGCGCGCTCGACGAGACGAGTCTGGCCGGGGTTGGCGATCCGGGCGTTGACGACGTAGCTCATGAGCATCCCGTCGGGGATGTCCACGTTGACCGGTGTCGACGTCGGCTCGTCGGTGGTGGCCGCGCTGGCCGAGTCGGTCGCGCCTCCAAGGAAGGCGGCACCCACCATGGCGAACGCCGCGGCGGTGGCCGCGAGGCGTCGCTTGGGCAGGGCATGCTGCATGCGTTGCTCCTTGAATGGTGAGACCGCGGCACCATTGCCGCGGTCTGGCTGGCCCCGATTCCGAAAGCCCGAAATCGTCCTGAATCCAGCCTTTAAGGTTGGTTGGTGACGCTAACAGCTCGATCGTGAACTATTCAAGGGTCAACCACCGCGCTTCGTATGGGAATCAGGCGCCGGCGCGCGGGATCGGGGTATACGCGACACGAAGCCGTATCGGCACCTGCTGGAATGGGTGCGGTAGCGGGCGGGCCGGGGTGGCATGGGGCACTCGGAAGCCGGCCGCGCGGCGGATGCTCCAGTCGTCCTCGATGACGCGGCGGGCCAGGCGAGGACGAACCGGTTTCGGCCGGCGAGGTGTTACGTGGGGCGCTGACGGCAGCCCGTGATGTCCATGGGCAGGTGTGGAATCCCCGAGGGCTGGAGACCTGTCCGGAGCAGGGGCTCGTGCCGACTGCGGGCCGCCTGTCGACATCTCCGATCCTGCTCGTGATGCGTAGGCCAAGAATTCGATTCCATCAGGCGGCTCCGTCGACGAACAGGGCGCTCTCTCTGAAAAGAGCGCCCTGTGGTCGTTTTCTCCTTTCTGGGCCAGAGGTGCGGCTTCGGAGCTGACACGTCGTCGGCGGACAGGGATCTGTCTACAGCGCTATCTGAGCGCCTCTACCGGCTCCATTCCGGCCCCACGCAGGGCCGGATAAAGTCCGGCCAGCAGCCCCACCGCGGCCCCCGCGACCGGGGCCGCGACCGCCAGCCGCAGGTCCAGGAGGGGCGTCCACTGCTTGGCGGCCGACACCGCGACGACGGTGACGATGCCCACGGCGGCGCCGATCACGCCGCCCGTGAGGCCGATCAGCGTCGACTCGAGCAGGAACTGGGCCGCGATGTGCCGCCTGGCGGCATCGAGCGATCGGCGCAGGCCGATCTCCGGTACGCGTTCCATCACCGTGACGAGCGTGACGTTCGCGATGCCGACCGCGCCGACGACGAGCGAGACCAGGCCGAGGATCAGGAAGAGCGCGTTGACGTCGTCCTCCGCCTGGTCGCGCGCCCTCGTCGGGCTGGGCGGGGCGACCACCTGCAGCATGTCGCCGTTCCCGGGGCTGAGCGCGGTGGGCGCCTGACGGGCGATCAGCTCGGCGGCGCCCAGGCTCGTGTTGACCAGCACCCTGGTGACGTCCCGTAGCCCGAACTGCCTGCCCACGGTGGGCGGCACGAGCACGGCGGTGCTCAGATCGCGCTCGCGGCGCAGGTCCCCCAGGATCCCGATGACCGTGTACGCGTGCGTGCCGATGAAGATCGCGGGAGCTCGGTCGAGCCGGGTGACGCCGAGCAGTTCGGCGGCCTGGTCGCCGATCACCGCCACCCGGTCGTGCCGCCGGATGTGGCCGATGTCGTAGAACCTGCCCCGCACCATCCTGCCGCGCGCCGCCTCGGGCAGCCCGGTCGTCGCGGACAGCACGGCCAGCGACTGCGTGGTGACCCGCGTCGGGTCGACGATGTCGTTGGAGCGCACCGGCACGTTCGCGCCGTCCTTCGACTCGGCCACCGCCGCGGCGGACTCCACGCCGCGCAGCCTGGTCAGCCGGTCGATCGCGTCCCACCCGACGAGCGGCGTGCCCGGCGATTCGGGCACCTCGACCGTGATGGCCGTGGCCACCAGCTCGTCGAAGCGGCCGACGATCTGGTTGCCCGCGGTGGCGGCCACGCCGAGCGTGACGACCAGCGTGGTGATGCCGAGCACCGTCCCGAGAGTCGTGAGCGCCGAGCGCACCGGCCTGGCGAGCATGCCGGCCACGGACTCCTCGATCAGGTCGCGTACGTGCATGTCACTCCTCCACCAGCACGCCGTCGGTGATCCGTACCCGCCGCCCGGCCCGCTCGCTGACCTCCTGCTCGTGGGTGATGACGACGATCGTCAGACCCTGCCGCCGCAGCTCGTCGAACAGGTCCAGCACCGCCTGCGTGTTGCGGCTGTCGAGGTTGCCCGTGGGCTCGTCGCACAGCAGCAGCGACGGCTCGCCCATGAGGGCCCTGGCGATGGCCGCCCGCTGGCGCTCGCCTCCGGACAGCCGGTCGGGCGGGAAACCCGTCCGATGGCCGAGGCCGACTCGCTCCAGCGCCGCCAGGGCCCTGTCCCGCCTGCCCCCGCGTCCCTGCTTCCGGTAGACCTCGGCGAGCATGACGTTCTCCACCACGCTGCGGTGGGAGAGCAGGTGGAATGCCTGGAACACGAAGCCGATCCGGTCGCCGCGCAACCTCGTCCTGGCGCCGTCGCGCAGGGTCGTGGTCTCCGTGCCGTCCAGCCGGTAGCTGCCTGAGCTGGGACGATCGAGCAGGCCCAGCACGTTCAGGAGCGTGGACTTGCCTGAGCCCGAGGGGCCCACGACGGCCAGGTAGTCGCCCCTGCAGACCCGGAGCGTGACGCCGTCGAGCGCCCGGACCGGGGGTTGTGCGGGAAACTCCCTGACGACGTCCACCAGCGAGATCACCGCCTCAGGCACCGCTGACCACCACCCGGTCGCCTTCCCTGAGCGCGCCGGTGACCTCGACGTTGCCGTCGGCGGTCAGGCCCGTGCGCACCTCGACCTCCCTGGTCCTGTCGGTGGCGTACTCCACCTGCACCCGCGCCCTGCCGTCGGCCGCGGTGACCACGGCCGCCACGGGCACGACCAGCACCGGCTCCTTGGTCGCGCCCACCGTCACCCGCGCCGTCACCGCGGTCCCCGCCTTGAGCCCCTTCATCGAGGCGGGCGTGAGCAGGACCGGCTGCGTCCCGTTCGGCGGTGCCTCGGCGCCGGGCGTCCTGGCCTGGTCGCCGACGGCGGTGAGCGTCGCCGCGTACGTCCTGCCGGTATCGAGCTCGATGCGCGCCTGCATGCCCACACGCAGCAGGTCGGACTCCGTCGCGTCGACCGACCCGGTCACGGCGAACGCGGAGCCGGTGACCGTGGCGATCTCTTTCTCGACCTGCTGGCCCGGCTTCACCGAGACCTTCTCCACCCGCGCGGGCAGCTTCGGCAGGAACACCACCTCGCCGGGCGGGATGGAGGTCCCGTACGTGCGCGTGAACTCGGCCAGCATCTCCTCGGCCGCCGCCACGTCCTTCCGGGCGCCGGCCACCTTGAGCCTGGTGGGGGAGAGCTGCCTGGCCTGGCGCAGCGCCTGCTCGGCCGTGGCCCTGGCCTCCTTCGCGGCACGCACGGCCTTGCGCAGCTCCTCGATCCGCTTGTCCCTGGCCTGCCGCGCCTCCTCCATGACCCGGCCCCGCGCATCCCGGGCCGCCGTCAGATCGGCCCTGGCGTTCTCGACCCGCAGCTCAAGCAGGCTCGTGTCGGCGGAGGCGGTGCGCCAGGGTGCGGCCGTGGGGTGAGGCGTGGCGGTGGCCGCCGAGGTGGGCGGATTCCTGGCCGCGTCCAGCTCCTGCTCGGCTTGCGCGAGTTTCTCCTCCGCCGCGCGCACGGCGGCGTCCGCCGCCGCCAGCCTGCCCTCGTCCTCGGGCGTCAGCTCCTGAGACTCGGCCTCCTCGAGCGCCCGCCCGGCCGACGTCAGGTCCGCCTTGGCGTTCGCGAGCCTGATCGTCAGCGGCCGCACGTCACGTCCCCGGTCCAGGTTCTGCTGCTCCGTCGCCAGGGTCTCCCGGGCGGTCTGCACGGCCTTCCGCAACGTGTCGTACTGCTGCCGGTCGGCCAGCGTGGGCTGCTGGGCCTCGTATCCCTTCTTCGTGTACATCCGGGTGACCGCCGCGATCGTGGCCCGGTCGAACACGCCCGTGACGGGAGCGCCGTACCCCAGCCGGCGCAGCGCCCGCTGGAGCTGCCGGACGTCGTCCCCCCTGGCGCCGGGAACGATGGTCCGATGCATCGGCACGGAACCGCGCAGCGCGAACACCGGGCGCCCGTTGACCTCCATCAGCACCGCGCCCTCCTTGAGCCTGCCCCGGCGCGGTGCCCGGGTGGCCCGCTGGAGCTCGGACGTGCCGCCGACCACGCCGGCCAGGCTGACCTGCAGCGGCGAGCCGTACTCCAGGGTGCCGCTGACCACGACCGTGCTGACCAGCGTGCGGCGCTCGACGGCGGCGGTGACCAGCGAGGCCTTGGGCGCGGCCCGGCGGGCCGCCTCGTCGGCGGGGGAGCGTAACCGCGTGCTCACCGCCCACCCCGCCCCGGCGACGAGCACGACACCGGCGATGACGCCGGCGAGGAGCCTGCGTGGCTTCATTCAGATGCCGTACTGCTCGTTGACCCGTCCTCTGATCGCCGCCTCCTTCGGGAGGTAGGCGGGGTAGAAGTCCCTGTCGCACTCCAGGTCGTCGAGGGACGCCTTGATCTCCTTGGTCAGGTACGGCCGGGCCTGCTCGGGGGTGAGCGTCGGTGAGTGGATCGTCGGCACCTCGTCCTCCTTCGGGGGAGGTGCGACGTCGGGCACGTCGTCCATCTGTGCCCTGCCCAGCTTGTCCTCCTGGGTGGCGAACTCTGTCCAGCCGCGGCGCTCCATGGCCGCGGGAGAGGTGTCCGCGATCGCGTAGCCCCTGCCCTTCAGGCATGTGGCCATGGCGGCGGCCAGCTCCACCAGCTCGGGGTCGCTGTTGACCGTGGTCCTGACGGCCCGGTTCGAGGCCTCGCCCGCCTGCTGGAAGTAGCTCGTGCCCGGCCGCAGTTTCAGGCCGAAGAGCTGGTTGGCCGTCGTGATCTCACATGCTTCCATCGCCTTCCGGTACGCCTGATTCTGCGCCTTGGAGAGTGAGGACTGGATCTTCCAGTTGGGGTCGACCTCGCCGGGGTTGTCTGGCTTGACCTGCGGGTTGCCCATCTCTTTGGGGTAGACGTGCATGGCGAAGACGCCGAACCCGTATTTTTCGCGATACTTCCGCATCGCCTGGTAGTCGCCCGCCTCTCGACGGCGCCCCTCATCGGTGCCCTTCGGCTCCGGATACACGTACGGGACGTACTTGAAGCCCTTCTGCTTCATGCAGTCGGCCTTGGCCGCTTCGAGTTGGTGCTTCTTGTCCTTGGCCGCCGCGCTGGGTGCGGCTGTGGCGGCGGTCTTCGCGGCGCCCCCGCAGCCGCAAAGGACGGCCAGGGCCAGCAACGCAGTAGGAAGCGTCTTCCACGTCATGACGGAAGAAGATACTCCGTTAAACGAAGTATGGTCAATCCAGGCAATGCCGCCGCTGTCGGAAAGGTGCGCAGGCGGCCCCGAGGAGCAGCACGGCCAGCACGCCCCAGTAGGCCAGGTGCTGCCTGGTCAGCTGCTCGGCGTGCGTGGTCAGCTCGACCGACGTCACCAGCAGGTAGATGCCCGACCCGAGTGCCCACCGGTGGTCGCGGGTCAGATAGCAGCCCGTCGCGGCGAGCCCGAACGCCGCCGTCTCCACCGCCAGCCTGCTCAGGCTGAGCGGGAACCCTGTGGTCTCCTCCATCCACTGAGGACCCGCCCACGCGACGGCCAGGGCGGCCGCGTACCACCACCATGACCGGACCCGCGGCGCCTCCTGCCTTCTCGAGGCGAGCACGAGCAACCCGAGCAGCACCACCGCGTACCGTGCGGCCACGGTGAAGGGGCTGCTGTCCGCGAACAGGGGGCGGTCGGTGAGGAACGACGGGTCCACCGGCACCAGCGTCAGGTCGAACGCCTGCCATCCGCCCGCGACCGCGACCGCCTTCGTGCCGGTGAGGAGAGTGAACGGGAACGCAAACAGCGGCCGTCCGCGCAGGATCGCGAGCAGCGCCAGCGCCGACAGCAGCGTCCATGGCGTCATCGCGCCCAGGTAGGGGAGCAGCGCCGCCAGATTCGCCGCCGCCACGGCCGTGACGCCCAGGTGGAGGCCGTCGGCCCACGCGTTGCCCGTCGCCTGGTGGGCGATGCGGCTGCGCACGCCGCCCGCCAGCAGCCCCCACGCCTCCCTGAGCACCGGGACCGTCCTGCCGGGGCCGGCCGACTCCATCAGGACGTCGAGCAGCTCGTCGCCGTGCGCCTCCCGGTACTTCCGTGGGTACGCGAGCAGCAGCCTGCGATAGCGACGTTCAAGGACGGTCGTCGACTGGGAAAAGGCGGGGGTCATGTGGTGGGGCGCAGCACGAGCTGAGCGGCCTCGTGCATGCGCCTGGCCTCGGCCTCCACCAGCGCCTGGCCCTCGTCGGTGATCCGGAAGTAACGCCGGTTGCGGCCGTTGACCGTCTCCTCCCTGTCCACGGCGATGACGCCTCGCTCGTTCAGGCGTTCCAGGATGCCGTAGAGGGTGCCGACCGACGGCTGGACCCGGCCTCCGGACAGTTCCTTGATCGACTTGCTGATCGCGTGGCCGTGCAGCGGGCCGACGCGTAGGGCGGTGAGCACGAAGTACATCGGCTCACTGACTTCTGAGGTTCCCCTTGGCATGCGCCGACATTATTCCGTTCAACGAAGCGTCAGCAACGCCGCGTCTGAAGAGGATGAACCAAGGTCAGGGTGCTTACGTGTTCGAGGCATGAGACTACGAATGATCCTGCTCATGGCGGTGACGGCGCTGACCGCGGCCTGCGGAGGAGTGGAACCGGACACGTCGGCGGCCGCGGCCGACGACGGGCCGGCGAAGCCGGTCGCCTTGTGGGGCGCGGAAGGCGGGTTCGTGACCGCGACCATGAACGTGCTGCGCCCGCCGAGGGTGGTGGTGTACGGCGACGGCCTGGTGATCGTGGATGCGAGCAAGCAGATGACGCTCACCGATGCCGAGACGGGCGAGGTGGTCGCGCGGATGGAGAAGTACTTGGGTGGGCAACCGCCGACTGCGAAGCCGAAGCCGGGCGCACCGTCGGTGACGGACGTGCCGGACACCGTCCTCGGCGTACGGGGGAAGGACGGGAAGATGCTGGAGGTCCGGGTCCCGGCCCTGGAACAGCTCGCCGCCTTCTACCCGAAGCAGCTAGTGGACGCGAAGAAGCTGATGGAGGGCCTGGCGACCCGGGCCGCCGCGGAGGGCGCCGACTATGCCGCCACCCGGGTCCGGGTGGTCGCCGAAGGGGTCGAGTCGGCGGAGGGCAAGCCGTCGCCCTGGCCCAAGGGCGTTCCGGAGCCTTCGGGCGTGGTGGATCCGGTCTGGCAGAAGGACGTCGAGGGGGCGGCGGTGAGTGCGATCACCAAGGCGGTTCCCGCCGGGCGGAAATACGACCGGTCGCTCTTCAGGACCAGCTCAGGGACGATCTTCACGCTCTCCTGGCGATACCTGCTGCCGCACGAACAGTCGTCGGCCTCTCCGATGCCGGGTCGGAAGGGCTGACGGTCTCCCGCACGCGCCTGCCGTACGAGGAGCACCCCGGCCCGGCGGGAACCTGCCGCTGTCGTGCACATGATGACCACCGCGAGGGCGGCGGCCGCACGGCTGGTACGGAAGATCACGGCTCGCGCCTCCGGATCGGCCCCGGCAGGCCGCCATGACTGTAACGGATTAGTCACCTAGTGTGTATTGTCACCCAAAGTGACGTCTTGGCAGCATGGAGTCTCCCCGAAGAACGGAGGCAGATGTGGCCAGTGAGTTCCAGCGGAAAAAGGTCAGCGGAGTCTTCCAGGCGATGGACGTGGACGGAGACGGCCGGCTGACCGAGGCCGATTTCCAGGCGCTCGCCCGCCGCTGGACGGACGTCGCCGGATCCGTCGATCCGGAGCGACTCGCCGCCGTCATGACCGGCTGGTGGCCGGTGCTCCAGGCCGCCTCCGGCCCCGACGGCGACAACGCCGTCACTCTCGACGAGGTGCTCCTCGTCGTGGAGAGCCTCGGCGACAGGGCGGACGCCGTCTCCGCCACCGCCGACGCGATGTTCGAGGCCGTCGACCTCAACGGCGACGGCCTCATCTCCCGTTCCGAGTACGGCGTGCTCGTCGAGACGTGGAACGGGACGCCGACGGCGACCGACGAGATCTTCCCGCGCCTCGACCTGGACGGTGACGGCCACCTCACCCGCGACGAGTTCCGCACCCACTGGACAGAGTTCTGGGCGGGCGACAACCCGAGCGCTCCCGGGACCTACGTCTTCGGCGCACTGGTGGAATAGCCCAGGGTCGGCGTCACCGCCGCGGCTCGCGCGCGTCACAGATGGGACCCTGTCCTGTCTTGTCGGCAGACCGGAACTCTCTGTTGACCAGGAGGTTTGCTGTGGATGCCGTGAGTGTGCCCGATTTGACCGGCAAGGTGGCCGTGGTGACGGGCGGTAGTGACGGGCTCGGTCTCGGCTTGGCCATACGCCTGGCCCGGGCCGGGGCCGAGGTCGTGCTGCCGCTCCGCAATCCCGCCAAGGGCGCCGCCGCTGTCCAGAAGATCCATTCGGCTGTGCCGGACGCCGCCGTCTCCACTCGTGACCTCGACCTGGCCTCGCTGGAATCGATCGCGGCGCTCGCCGCCACCCTTCGACGCGAGGCCCGCCCGATCGACATCCTGATCAACAACGCGGGCGTGATGGCCCCCGCCACCCGGCAGACCACCGCGGACGGCCTGGAGTTGCAGTTCGGCACCAACCACATCGGCCACGTGGCGCTGGTGGCACGTCTCCTGCCGCTGCTGCGCCTCAGAGGGGCGCGAGTCACCAGATGTCCAGCAGCGCGGCCCGCTCCGCCGCTGTCGACTGGGCCGACCTGCAGAGCGAACGGAAGTACTCGCCGATCCGCTCGTACGGTCAGTCGAAGCTGGCCAACCTTCTCTTCGGGCTCGAACTGGACCGGCGCAGCAAGGCCGGCGGGTGGGGCGTCGTCAGCACCGTCGCGCATCCCGGCACGACCCTGACCAATCTCTACGCGTCCGGCCCGAATCTGGGCCGTACCCACTCCGCACCCTGCGTGCGACGGGTCAGGTCGCGGTGGACAGTCCGGCGATCTTGGCGGGGTTCATCATCCACAGCACCTGGTCGATGCCCTCGCCGGAGGCGTTGACGGTGAGGACCGTGAACAGCTCGCCGTCGTGGCGCAGCAAAGCGGCCGCCTGCCCGTTCACGTCGGCCCATTCCACCTCGACCCCGGCCCAGAAGCGGTCCGCGAACGCTCTGATGTACTTCGCGACCCGGAACGCACCGATCACGGGGATGCGCGAGGCCCGTACGGCGCCGCCGCCGTCGGAGTAACTGATGACGTCCGCGGCGAGGAGCTCTTCCAACGCGGCCAGGTCGCCTGAGCGGGCGGCGGCGACGAAGGCGGTGAGCAGTCTGCGCTGGTCGGCTCGGTTCACCGGTGCCCGGCGCTCGGAGACGATGTGTTTGCGTGCCCTGCTGACGAGTTGCCGCACCGCGACCTCACTCGCCTCGATGATCTCGGCGATCTGCCGATAGGGATAGTCGAACGCTTCTCGCAGCACGTAGGCCGCGCGTTCTGTGGGCGAGAGCTTCTCCAGCAGGAGCAGGACCGCGAAGCCGAGGGCTTCGCCTCGCTCGGCGCCGAGATGAGGGTCGTTACCGGTGTCGACGGGTTCGGGAAGCCATGGGCCGACGTACGTCTCGCGGCGGACCCGCGCGGACTGGAGGGCGTTGATGGCGAGGCGCGTGGTCACCGTCGCCAGGAACGCCCCCGGGTCGGCCACGGTGCTGCGGTCGTAGGCCTGCCAGCGCACCCAGACGTCCTGTAACAGGTCTTCCGCCTCGGTGGAACTGCTCAGGATCCGGTACGCGATTCCGAACAGGCGTGGCCGCACGCTCTCGAAGGTGGCCGCCGCCTGGTCGAGGTCATCCGTCCCGCTGCGATGGCTACCCGCACCGATATCCCCCATGGTGATGGCCCCGTTCCGCCGGCGGATGGACCCGTACAGCTTTTCACCTGCCCGCCGGGGGCTTGGACGGGGATCGCGGTTCGCGACGCCGGTGGCGTCGATCCGGCCGCGTTCTGCCGTCAGCCCTGGGATCTATCTCGAAAGGCCGCGAATTTCCTTCGGGTGAAATCGATCTCCACTGGCATTCCCGTATGCCGTCGTTTCTTTCGGGGGATTTAACGGGAGCATGATTGACGGCTGTTCGCTTCACGATGGTCGAGGGCCGGAGGTGGCGCCCGTGTTTATCGATCCCGGGCGCGGGGACGGTTGCCGTCGTAATCGCCCATTCCGGGCGAGTCGCCGGAATCCAGGAGGCTGACATGACTGGATACCTGCCCTATAGGGATTCCACTCCCGCTGCCCGCATTGGCGGCGTACGCGGCTGGCAGGCGGATATTCTCCGCGGCGAGTCGTAACCGAGTGGACCGGGGTACTGCGGCGCGTATGGGCCGCAGTGCCTCCACCTCTTCTGGAGCGGGGCCGTACATCGGGGGCTTATATGGCGCGATTGTTCTACCCTGCCGCTTGGCGCGGCGATGTGGTGGAGGATCTGTTCGGATTCCCGGTGTCCGATCCTTATCGGTGGTTGGAAGACGGCGACGACGTACGCATACGGGACTGGGCCAGGGCTCAGGATCGCCTCTTCCTGGCGTATCGCGAGCAATGGCGCGAGAAGGAATCCTGGGCGTCTTCGGTGGACCAGGTGTCCTCCTTCGGCGTGTCGGAGCCCCCGATGGTGCGGGGCTCGCTCATGTTCCTCGCCGAGCAACTGCGCGGGGACGAGCAGCGGCGCCTGCTCGTCGTCGACGCCGAGGGGAACAGGCGGGTGCTGGTCGATCCGGTGGAGATCGATCCGTCCGGTCACACCGGGCTGTACGCCTGGTGGCCGTCGCGCGAGGGCGATCGGGTGGCCGTCCAGATGGAGGTCGCCGAGCAGCCCGCCAGCGACATCACGGTGCTCGACGTGCGCACCGGCGAGGTGGTGGACGGACCGTTGCCGCGCGCCCGCAACACCTCCCTCGCCTGGCTGCCGGGAGGAGACGCGTTCTACTACGTCAGCCGGGTCCCCGACGAGGAACTGGCCCCGGACGACATGCGACTGCACCGGCGGGTGCGGTTGCACCGGATCGGCACGCCCTGGCAGGCCGACACCGTGGTGTTCGGCGGCGAGGACGCCCCGGACCACTATTACGGGCTCACCGTCGGCGCGGACGGCCGTCATCTTGCCGTCACCGCCGTGGTCGGGCCCGCCGCGCAGAACGACGTGTACGTGGCGGAACTCGTCGATCCGGAAGCCCCGCGCTTCGTCCAGGTCGTGGACGGGGCGGCCGTCGGCGCCCGCGTCCTGCCCCGCTTCCTCGCGGACGGAGCCCTGCTGCTCGTCACCGACCACCAGGCTCCGTGCGGACGCGTCTGCGTGGCGGACCGGCACGACACCGGCCCGGCCGCCTGGCGCACGCTGGTGGCCGAAGATCCTGAGGCTCCCCTGGACGAGTGCCTGGTCCTGGACGGCCCGGCGCTCGCGCGGCCCCTTCTACTGGTGGCACGTGCCCGCCACGGCACGTCCGCCCTGACCCTGCACGACCTGGCCGACGGCCGGTTGCTCACCGAGCTGCCCCTTCCCGGCGCGGGCGTCGTGTCCTCCCTGCGCACGAGCGTCCCGCACGGGCACCGGGCGTGGTTCAGCTACTGCGACGCGACCACGCCTCCCACCATCTATCGCTACGACGCGGTGCTCGGCACGACGGAGCGGGAAGCCGGTGCCGCGACAGCGGGGCACGCTCCGGAGATCCGCAGCCGCGCCGTCCGCTGTCGCGCCGGTGACGGCACCGAGATCACGCTGTTCCTGTTCACTCCGGACGAGGACCACCGGGGGCCGCGCCCCACCCTCCTGTACGGCTACGGCAGCTTCGGCATGCCGATGCGCCCCTGGTTCCTCCCCCTGGCGGCAGCATGGGTCGGCGCCGGTGGCACCTACGCGGTCGCCTGCGTGCGCGGAGGCGGAGAAGAGGGCCAACGCTGGCACGACGCCGGCCGCGGACCACACAAACACCGCGCGATCAGCGACTTCAACGACGCCGCGGCGTGGCTCATCGAGACCGGCACGACCACCCGCGACCAACTGGCGATACACGGCCAATCGGCCGGCGGTCTCCTGGTCGTCGCCGCCGCCGTGCGGCGGCCGGACCTGTACGCCGCGGTCGTCGCCGAAGGCCCGCTGTGTGACATGGTGCGCTACGAACGATTCGGCCTGGGATGCACATGGACCGACGAATTCGGCAGCGCCTCCCAGCCCGAGCAACTCCGGTGGCTCCTGGCGTACTCCCCCTACCACAACGTCACGCCCGGAACCTCCTATCCCGCCTTCCTCTTCACCGGCGCGGTGACCGACCTGCAGACCGGAGAGGCCCATGTCACCAAGATGTGCGCGGCCCTCCAGCACGCCACCGCCGGCGACCGGCCGATCCTCATGCGCAGGGAACCCGACACCGCCCACGCCGCCTCGCCCGCGAGCAAGGAGCGGGCCCTGACCGCGGACATCCTGGCCTTCGCCGCCGAGCACACCGGCCTGTCGCCGAAGAAGACAGCCATGCCCCTTCGCGAGACCGCGGCGGAACCACGGGTCACTCCTGCGTGAGCGGTGTGCCGGAGCGCGCCGGCCCCTCCTGGAGCGTGGTTTTCCGGCGGCGGCGCCGGGAGGCCAGAGCCACGACGACGAGCCCGCAGAGGACGGCGAGGAGAAGCAGCAGCGCCCAGGGGAGGGTCCACGCGTGCGTGGTGCTCTCGACGGCGGCGAGCGGGGCGACCGAGCCCGCCGCGTCGGTGAGCAGCGGGACGAGCGTGACCGTCCCCGTAAGTCGCAGCGCGGGAGTCACTCCGTGGACCGGTACGGAGACCTTCCAGGTGTCGCCCGGGAGCAGCTGAGGCGAGTCGTCGATGTGTCCCGCGCGGGCGTCCCAGCGTCCGAAGGGTCCGGACAGTGACACCGCCTGACGAGCGGCGAGAACGCTGTTGCCGTCGTTGCGGATCGTGTAGGTGACGGTGGCGTCGCCCGTCCCGAGCGGATTGGGCGTGCCGGAGTAGCGCACCCGCAGGTCCTCCACCGACAGGCTCGGCTTCAGTTCTCCGCCCACGCGCAGGCGGATCCGGATGCCGAGACGCCGCCCGTCCGCCGCACCGGTCGGGGCCGGCGAGGTGACGATGCCGCCCATGTACTCGCCGGGCGCGGCGTCGTCCGGAAGCACGACCGTGAACGGCACCTCGGCCGACTCTCCGGGCCGGACCGTCACGTCGGGCCGGTCAGGGTGGACCCACGCACCCACCCCGGTCGACTTCGCGTCCCGGCCGAGCAGGTCGAGCCGGCCCTGCTTCGTGGTGAACGCGTCCGCGGCGTACACGCTGAGGCGGAGCGGCGTCGTGCCGTGGTTGGCGACCACGAGACCGTCCTCGATCCGCCCGCCCGGGTCCAGCGTGTAGCTGTAGTTCCGCCGGTCGTCCCCGAAGTCGCCGGAGGCCGTCGCGACCGTCCAGGTGACCTCGCCGTCCGCCGCTGCGGCGGGGCCCGTTCCCGCTCCGATCAGGCCGAACGCGGCGAGCAGCGCCACGACGACGGCCCGGGCGAGGGAGCGTGCTGTGGTCGTCGTACGCGGTTTCGGCGGGTGCATCTGCATGGTCCTCGGGTGGTTTCGGGGAGTGGGGCCGGCTCGGCTGATCGTGAGCGACCCCACTCACCCTCGGTCGTCTACTGGAGCCAGTCGGACTCGGACGCGGCCTGCTTGTCCTCGCCGGCCTTGCCCTCGTTCGTGTGGATCACGACCTTGTCGACGGTGGAACCGACCGGCTGGGCGGCGGTGGCGCCGCTGTCGGGGCCGCACCAGGACTCCTGGCCAAGCTCCACCGCGGCGTTGGGGGCGGCGCAGGTGCCGCTGCGGAGGTTCTCGACGACGAGCTTGTTCCCGCGCACCTGGACCCGCACGTACGTGCGGACGTGCTCCTGGTTCTCGACCGAGTTGGCCCAGTGGCTCTTGGGGTTCAGCGGGTCGGGACCGTAGTTCGGGTCCTTGGTCGTGTCGGGAGCGGTGAGGTCGTAGTACTTCGACCCCGACGCCGAGTTCGCCGTCACGTAGATGACGCCGCCCGGGCCCTTGGACACCTCGGTGGCGCCGGGCTGCTCGTCCTTGTTCGCCTTCTGGCCGTTCTTGATCACGTAGCTGCGGGAGTAGCTGTGGTCGTGACCCTGCAGGACCAGGTCGACGCCGAGCTTCGAGAAGGCCGTCGGGAAGTCCTGGCGGCGCACCTTGTTGTCGGCGTCGTTCGCGTGGCTGGCCGGCGAGTAGATCGCGTGGTGGTAGATGAGCACCGTGTGCTTGGCGCCGGCGCCGTGCTTGTTGACGACATCGGTGATGTAGGCGATGTGCGCGGCGTCGGAGCCGCTGGCGTACGCGTTGCTGTTGATGTCGATGAACAGGATGTTCTTGTACGTGAACCAGTAGTCGCCGCCCGACCGGGTCGTCGCGCTGCCGTTGTAGTACGGCGCGGAACGGTCGGTGTTCGGCGTCCAGAAGTGCTGCTCGTACGCCTTGCCGCCGACGTCGTGGTTGCCGATGGTGGCGGCCCAGGGGTACTGGCGCAGCTTGTCGGACGCGAGGAACGCGTTCCACTGCGTCTCGGTGTTGGCGGACTCGACCTGGTCGCCGCCGGAGACCAGCAGCTCGGCCTTCGGGTTGGCGGCGAGAGCGACGTTGAGGGTGTCCTCCCACCCGGCGCCGTCCTTCGCCACGTCGCCCGACGAGCCGATCTGCGGGTCGCCGAAGAACAGGAAGTCGAGGTTGTTGCCGTTGAAGTCCTGGGTCGTGAAGGAGTACGTCGGGGACCAGTTGCCCTCGGCGCCGACCCGGTAGGAGTACACGGTGTTCTGCTTCAGGCTGTCGATCGTGGCGTGCGCGTTGTAGCCGCCGTTGACGACGTTCGCGGTGACCGTGGCGGGGAAGGTGACGGCGTTCGCGGGGAACCGGCCGTCGACGACCTTGGACGCCGGCGCGACCTGCACCACCTGCGCGGTGCCGGCCGAGGAGTACCACGACAGGACGCGCTGCGTCTCGTCGGCGCCCACGCCGAGGACGACGCCGGTGAGCGTCGCGCTGTCGGCGTGGGCCGCGGTCGCCAGGCCGCCGCCGAACACGGCGCCGGCGCTGAGGGCCGCCGCGGTGGCGCTCATGGCCACCCGGCGCAGGACAAGCCCGGGGCCCTGAGTCCCCTTGTCGAGCTTCATTGCTTTCCATCCATTTGGGGGTATTGGAGTGGTTTGCACGATTTCGGGATTCGGTGTCGCGAAGATGAACATGGGGCAGGCGGGCCGTTGCGCTTGCCGGAAGTTGTGGCGTGATCTCAGATTCCGAGAACGCGTTGCACGAACCACACCAGGCCCATCGCGGACACACCCGCCGCGATCGCCCCGGTCGTCCACAGCCCCGCGATCGGCCGGCGGTGGCGGAGCAGGGCGAGCAGCGGGAAGACGGCGACGATGATCGTCAGCTGGACGACCTCGATGCCCACGTTGAAGACGAGCAGCGACCACAGGAGCGTCCACGACCAGGCCTGATCGATGCCCAGCGCCGCCGCGAAGCCGAGACCGTGCACGAGGCCGAAGCAGAAGACCACCGCGAGCCGCGTCCAGCCCGCGCGGTCCAGGCCGAGGCGGCCGTGACCGGCCGTGTCCAGCGCTGCGGCGTGCGACCGGCGTCGCCAGAGGCGCCACAGATGCCAGCCCGCGACGACCGCGATCGAGAGGGCGATGACGGGCTCGACGAACGACGCGGGCACCTCCACGAGGCCGAGGGCGGCGAGGACGAAGGTCACCGAGTGGGCCAGCGTGAAGGTCGTCGCCGCCAGCACGATCTCGCGCAGGCGGCGTGACCCCGCGATGAGCGCCAGCAGGAACAGGATGTGGTCGAGCCCGCCGAGCAGGTGCTCGGCTCCGAGCCGGAAGAACTCCCAGAACCGCTCCAACCAGGACTGCTGCGTGGAGAACGACCGATGCCGGGCGTCGAGGGCGGTGCTTCCGGACTTCAGGTCGAGGTCGTAGGTGACGATCGTCTTGCTGTCGCGCACGTACCCCTCGGAGCCGGCGAACAGCGCGCTGCGCACCTCGTGCGCCTCGGCGGACCCCGGACACCGGTAGTCGAGGGTCAGCCGCGCGTACGGGACGCCCTCGCGTCGCCCGATCGTGAAGCCGCCGTCCTTGACCGGGGCGCACGCCTTGCCCCCGGCGGTGACGCCGAAGCGTTCTGTGACGTACGCGACGACCGAGCCGGCGTGGGCGTCGAGCGCGGCGGCCTGCTGTGCCGCGTCACCGGCCTCGAACGCCGCGGTGCCCGCTCTGAAGAGCGGGTCGTCCTTCTCGTAGTCGGCGGCGGAGACGACGAGCAGGTCGTACTCCAGCTGGAGCTCGGTGCGGACGTGCCCGGCCTGGGGTGAGACCAGGTCGGCGTAAACCGTCGAGGTGAACCCGTGAGCGAGGGCGGGCGGGGCACCCAGCAGAGCGGAGAGGGCACTGAACAGGACGGCCACGGCTGCGGCGGCGATGACAGCACAGACACGACGCCGAGCGGCGGGGGACATATGACTCCTTTTCGGCTTTGGCGTACGAAATCTGCTCGATTGAGATGAACGAGCGGCATCTCGCACGAGAACCGTCGAGGAACCACGTCCGGCGGAGACCGCCTCGGAGCCGAATGCCGCGAATCATGCGGTAGGAAATAGGCGCACTTCCCGGCGCCCCGAAGGACGATCCCCATGCGCTCTCGGCTTCTGCCTGCCTGCACCCTGGCCGCGGCAGTCGCGACCGCCCTGCTGGCCGGCGGATGCGGCTCCGGCGACGACTGGTCCCGGCCGCACGCGAAGCCCACCGCCGTCGGCACCCCCGGCCCGGGCTTCTTCCCGGCCGCGTCACCCGCCCCGGAGGCGACGATCACGCCCAGGCCCGGCTCCTGGAACGGGGTCCGCCCGCCGGAGGGCTACCGCGTGGTGCTGCTCACCGCGGGGGAGGACCACCAGACCACGACGCTGGTGAGCGCGGTGACGGCGTGGGCCGAGGAGGAGCACGTCAGCCTCAGAACCCTCACGGCCACGCGGCCGGACCGGTTCGTGCCCACCATCAGCAGGGCGATCGACATGAGGCCCGACCTCATCGTCAGCGCCGGCGACGACCTCGTCGACCCCCTGGCCCTGGTCACCCCCAACCACCTCGACCAGCAGTTCCTCGTGGTCGGCGCGGAGCTGGCCGAGCCTACGGAGAACGTCACCGCCGCCGACTGGACCGGTGCGTCGTTCCGCGGCGAGGGGCTCGGCATGTCCTCGGCGTACGATCCCGCCAGCTTCACTCCCGAGCGCGCCGGGCGTGCGGTCCGGGCGGGTGCCGCGGCCGTGCTCAACGGCATGACCGGCATCGTGCTCTGGCTCGACTAGCAGGCGACGCCCGCCCACTGCGGCAGGATCCGCGACGGCCAGGGGTTCGCGAGCCGATCGGGTCAGGGCCGGACGGCCAGCACCCGGAAGCTGATCCCGCGGGTCAGCCGCGTCACCGACTCGATCGCGAAACCGGCCTGCTCAAGGTAGGGCCGGGGATCGCGGGTGAGGTAGTCGGCTTCGAACCGCACCGACAGCGGTTCCAGCAGCCGCATCCCGGCCCGGATGACCGGGTTGCTCGACGGCCCGTGCTCGGCCAGCACGAACCGCCCGCCCGGCCTGAGCACGCGGTGGGCCTCGCGTGCCGCCGCCAGCGGATCAGGGATGGTGCACATCGTGAACGTGGACAGCACCGTGTCGGCGACGCCGTCGGGGAGGTCCAGGCGCTGCACGTCGCCCTGCCGCAGCTCGACGCGCTCGCCGAGACCGGCCTGCGCCACCCGCCGCCGCGCCAGTTCCAGCATGCGCTCGGACAGTTCGATCCCGACGACCGTGGTGCCGGCGCCGTACAGCGGAAGGTTGAGCCCCGTGCCGACCGCCATCTCTACCACGTGACCGCGCGCCTGCCCGACCGCCCACTCCCGGCTGCCGGGAAACAGGCGGCGCTCCCAGGCCAGCATCTGGCTGTCGTACCGGTCCGCCAGCCGGTCGAACACCCGGCGTACGTCGGCATCCGTGGTAGCGCGCATCGACCGCCCCCTCACACTGGGGACACTACCTCCCGGAGGCCAACCGGCCGCGAAACCCGGCGTTCGCGCTCTCGATCAGCCGGTTCGGCGATCTTGACATGGGCGGGTACAGGGACCGGATCCGGCAACGCGGGAACGGCCGAGAGGCGCGGCTTGCCCGGCCGTTCCCGGGAGCGTCTTCAGTACGCGACGGTGAAGCGGGCCCGGTGGTGGCGCGGCCGTTCGGCCTCGTCCAGCAGCGCGACCGCGAGGTCCTCCATCGAGATCCTGGACTCGCCGTCGGCGTCGACCACCAGCTCGTCGCCGCCCACCCGGTACAGGCCGGTCCGCTCGCCGGGGACGAGCAGGTCGGCCGGGCTCAGGTAGGCCCAGTCCACGATGGTGTTGGCCCGGCAGGCCGCCAGCTGCTCGACGCACGCCGCCGCGATCGGCTGCAGGAAGGACGGATAGCCCGCCCGGTCCATCAGGCGGCCGCCGCCCTCGACGGTCAGGCTGCCCGCGCCGCCGACGAGCAGCAGGCGTGCGCCGGTCTTGGCACACGCCGCGAGCAGTGTGGTGGCGACCGTGACCAGTTGGCTCTCGTCGCCGGGCGCCGGGCAGGTCGCGGTGATCACCAGGTCCTGTTCGGCGGTCAGCGCGACGACGTCGTTCACGTCGGTCGCGTCGCCGACCCGGGCACGTGCCTCGCCGGGCAGTCCGGCGAGCCGCACCGGATTGCGGGCCACGCCGGTCACCTCGTGTCCGCGGGACACGGCCTCGGCGACGACGCGTCTGCCCACGTTCCCGGTCGCCCCGAACACTGTGATGCGCATGCAGCTGTTTCCTCTCGATTTGGGCGGGTGCCGCGGGCGGTACCCTTGCCGTGTGCCGGATCATGTGGACCGTGTCCTGCAGCAGTGGGCCGACGCCCGGCCTGACCTGGACGTGTCCCCGATGGCGGTCTTCGGCCGGCTGTCGAGGCTGACGCAGCTCGTCAACAACGAGCTGCGCCGCACGTTCGCCGAGCACGACCTGGACCCCTCGTCGTTCGACGTCCTGGCCACCCTCCGCCGTGGCGGCCGGCAGGCCCCGGCCGAGCTGATGCGTTCCGCCATGATTACTTCAGGGGCGGTCACCCAGCGCCTCGACCGGCTGGAGGCGCGGGGCCTGGTGACGCGGACGCCCAGCGACGTCGACGGCCGTGGTGTCCACGTCGATCTGACCGACGCCGGTCGCGAACTCATCGACCGGGCGCTGCCCGACCACGTGGACACCGAACGGCGCCTGCTCGCCGGGCTCACCCCCGCCCAGCGGGAGAACCTGGCCGAGACCCTCAGGCAACTGCTGATGTCGCTGGGCGACTGACTAGACCCGCTTGGCGCCGGACACCACGAGCGACGTCAGGAGCACGAGCCCCGCCGCGACCCACAGCACACCGGTCACCGCGACCGCCCCGACGATGAGGCTGGCGAACAGCGCTCCCAGCGCGATCGCCAGGTTGAACATGCAGGTGTTCAGCCCGGTGGCGGCCTCGATGCCCTGGGGCGCCGCCTTGATGATCCAGGTCTGCACGCTCACCGGCAGGCCGCCGAACGCGAAACCCCACGCGATCAACAGGATCGACCCGGTGACCGCGTTGCCGCCGAGGAACGGGAACGCCGCCAGGATGACCGCGAGCGCGACGCTGACCACGACGATCGTGCCGCGGACGTTGCGGCCCGCCCACGAGCCGGCGATGAGGTTGCCGATCATCCCCGCCACGCCGTAGGCCAGCAGCAGCGGACCGATGAACGCCGCGCCGACCCCGGAGACGTCCTGCAGGATCGGGCTGACGAACGTGAAGGCGCCGTAGTGCCCGGACACCAGCAGGAAGGTGGCGACGACACCGATCCGGACGGCGGGCGTGCGCAGCTGCTCGCCCAGCGTGCGCAGCCGGACGGGCTCGGTCGCCGGCATCTTCGGCAGCAGCACGGACAGCGCGATCACGAGCAGGAGCGCGACCGCGGCGACCGCGCCGAACGCGATGCGCCACCCGGTGAGCTCGCCGACGAGCGTGCCGGCGGGGACACCGAGGACGTTGGCGGCCATGGCGCCGAAGAAGATCAACGAGGTGGCCCTTGCGACATGCGCCGGGGGGACCAGCCGGACACCGAGGCCCGCGGCGAGCGACCAGAACCCTCCGATGCTCACGCCCACGAACAGCCGGGCCACCATCAGCACGGCGTACGTGGGGGTCACCGCGGACACGACGTTGGCCACCAGTGCCAGCAGGATCAGGCCGAGCAGGACCACCCGCCGGTCCAGCCCGCGGATCACCACGGGGAGCAGCGGCGCGGTGGCGGCGGCGACCAGGCCGGACACGGTCACCATCAGGCCGACCTCGCCGTCCGAGACGTGCAGGCCGTCGCCGATGGCCGTGAGCAGGCCCATGGGCAGGTTCTCGACGGTCACCACCAGGAAGGTCCCCAGTGCGACGGCGATCACCGCGATCCAGTTCTTGAGGGGGACGCGATCTGGCCTGTCGGTCCCGGCGGAGACGGACTCGATGACTGTCATCTGGTTCCTCCTGTGCGCGTGGGCCCGGTCCGGGCAGGCGTGAACGAACGTCGTGCGTCGGTTGGGTCGAGCTGTCGTGCCGATGGCCCCGGCGGCCGTGGATCAGTGGCAGGCAAGTTCGCTTAGCACTAAGAGACATTACCTTAGCGCTAAGCGATTGCGCCAGACGGGAGGCCGTCCGGGTTCGAGGTGCGCGGGCCGATGGCGGCACCCGGGCAGCGTGGACGGGCGCGAGATCCGGTGACCGCGGCGCCCGGCGCCGGGGAACCGTGCCGGCGGCCGATCCGGCGAAAGCCATTGCTTGTGGTGCATTCTCACCACCGTTTCTCGCGCGTGCTCGTCGGGGCACTCCGAAACGGAGGCTAGTTCCGCGTTTCCCGCCGGGTCAACGAGAGTCGCACGCGACTCGGGACGGGCCGTTTCGCGATAGGGGTCGTAAGGGGTTGCGGCCCGTCTCTTCCGCGCCCAGCTCGGGGGCACCCGAAAAGTCCAAAGGTGTCACGGATCGTCCTGACATGCTGTGGGGCCGCTAGGGGTTGTGGGAAAAGCCCGCCGCCGCGAATTCTGAATACGCCTCGCAGGCCGGAGTATTCGCGCCGTTGCGAATTCCATCTCGAAAGGCCGAACTTTCGCGAGCCGCTCAATGCCATCGTTCGTGGCCGATTGCAATTCGTTTCCGACCGAGGCCGCTCAGGCCGGTTCGAAAGGCGGGTCAACATGCAGGGACTGATTCAGGTGGCCGGTGTCATCGACCAGGCCGAGGCGGACCTGATCCGCGAGGAAGGCGCGGACTGGCTCGGCTTCGCCTTGCGGCTGCCGGCGAAGAACGAGGACCTGTCCGAGGAGGACGCCGCGGCGATCGTCAAGGAGATCCAGCCGGAGCACAGGGGCGTCGTGATCACCTACCTGACCGACGCCGAGGAGATCAAGACCTTCTGCGAGGAGCTGGGCGTCACCGCGATCCAGCTGCACGGCGACGTGACGGGCGAGGAACTGCGGAAGCTGCGGCGCATCGCCCCCGACCTGTACGTGCTCAAGAGCCTCGTGGTCAAGCAGGACAACCTCGACGAGCTGACCGCGATCGTGGACGAGGCGGCCGAGTGGGTCGACATGTTCATCACCGACACCTTCAACCCGGCCACCGGTGCCAAGGGCGCCACCGGACTGCTGCACGACTGGTCGATCAGTGCGGAACTGGTCCGGATCTCGCCCAAGCCGCTGATGCTCGCCGGCGGGCTGAACCCGGACAACGTCGCCGCCGCCATCGCCGAGGTGCGCCCGGCCGCGGTCGACGCGCACACCGGCCTGGAGGACCCGGTGACCCGCCGCAAGGACCGGCTCAAGGTGCGCAAGTTCGTCCAGGAGGCCCGCAGGGCCTTCGCCGAACTGCAGGCGGGTGAGAAGGCATGACCATCACGATGACGCAGGCGACCGGCACCACGAACGACACCACGAACGACACCGTGCATCTGCTGCCGCAGACCAGGCAGCTGCGGGCCCTGCACACGATCATCCGAGACCGCGACGCCGACCTGGAGCGCTTCGTCACCACGTCGGGCCGGATCATCCGCCAGCTCGTCGAGACGGCCCTGGATCTCCTGCCGTTCGAACCGTCCGACGTGCAGACCCCGGTGGGGCGCACCTACCACGGCCTGCGGCCGGCCAGGCCGATCTGCGGGGTGTCCGTCCTGCGCGCCGGGGAGAGCATGGAGCACGAGCTGCGTGCGATGTCGCCGGGAGTGCGGATCGGCAAGATCCTGATCCAGCGGGACAAGGTCACGAAGCTGCCGCGGCTGTACTACTCCGCGCTGCCCGCGGACATCGACCGGCACAGCGTGCTGCTGCTGGACCCGATGCTGGCCACCGGCGGGACCGCGCTGGCCGCCATCGAGGTGCTGCTCGCCCACGGGGTCGCGGAGGACGACATCGTCTTCGTCACCCTGCTGTCGGCGCCGGAGGGCATCGACGCGGTCCACGCGCGTCACCCGAACCTGCGGATCGTGACCTCGGCCGTCGAGGAACGGCTGAACGAGAACGCCTACATGATCCCCGGCATCGGCGACTTCGGCGACCGGTACTTCGGCACGGACGTCCCCCGTTGACACCTCCCCTCCCTGAGGGGAGGGGATTCCAACCGTCGCCGGCCAGATCTTTCCTGCTCCACCGGCGACAGCCCCGGGACGAACCCACCCCAGGGTTTCATCTGGCCTCCACAGGCTTCACGTCCCGTCGGCCCGGCGGTAGGCCCGACCGGCCTGCGGCGCAGCCCAGGCCGGTCATCCCCGCGGGTGAGCGCGGGAAACGGGTGACGGCGTCCGAGGGCCACGGCTTCCCAGTAACCCTTGTCCGTCCATCGCAGGGGGAGGAAATGATCACCACTCCAGTCGCTGAAGCGAGGCGGGAATCACCCGAGGACACCTGTCTTCCCGATCTGCTCGACGCTCAGGCCCGGTTGCGCCCCGACGCCACGGCGGTCGTCTGCGGAGAGCGGCGGCTGACCTTCCGCGAGCTCGCGGAGGGCGGCGCGGCCCTCGGCGGGCACCTGCGGGAGCTCGGCGTGGACCTCGACGAATGTGTGGGGCTCTTCGTAGAGCCGTCGATCGACCTGATGGTCGGCGTGTGGGGGATCCTCAGGGCCGGCGGCGCCTACCTGCCGCTGTCCCCCGAATACCCGGAAGAGCGCCTCCGCTACATGATCGAGGACGCCGGCGTGCGGGTCGTCGTCACGCAGGACGAGCTCGTGGACAGGCTGACCGAGCTGGCGCCCGCCGGGACGCGGATCGTCACCCTGAAGGACGCGGAGGGGGTCGCGGGTTCGCCCGGAGGCGACCGGCACCCCGGCCGTCACCCGGGCCTGCGTCCCCGCCACCTCGCGTACGTCATCTACACCTCCGGCAGCACCGGCAAGCCGAAGGGCGTGATGATCGAGCACCGCAGCATCGTCAGCCAGATGCGGTGGCTGCACGCCGGCTACGGGATCGACCAGGACAAGGTCATCGTGCAGAAGACGCCGATGAGCTTCGACGCGGCGCAGTGGGAGATCCTCGCGCCGGTCTGCGGCTCCGTGGTCGTCGTGGGCCCGCCCGGGGTCTACCGGGACGCCGAGCGGCTCATCGACGTCATCAGGACGCACGACGTCACCACGCTGCAGTGCGTTCCGACGCTGCTGACGGCGCTGCTCGACACCGAGGAACTGCAGAGCTGCACCTCGCTCACGCAGGTCTTCACCGGCGGCGAGGTCCTGTCCAAGGTGCTGGCGACGAGCTTCTTCGACACCATGCCCGGGTGCGCGCTGATCAATCTGTACGGCCCCACCGAGTGCACGATCAACTCGTCGGCGTACACCGTGGACCCGGCGACCGTCGACGAGGGCCCGAACGCGATCTCGATCGGGGCGCCGGTCGACCACACCGACTACCACATCCTCGACCTGGCCGGGGCGCCGGTGGCCGTCGGCGAGATCGGCGAGCTGTTCATCGGAGGCGTCCAGGTCGCCCGCGGCTACCTGCACAAGCCCGAGCTGACGGCCGAGCGGTTCGTGGACGACCCGCTCGGCGAAGGCAAGCTGTTCAAGACCGGCGACCTCGCGTACTGGAACGCCGACGGCACCGTCCAGTTCGTCGGCCGCGCGGACAACCAGGTCAAGCTGCGGGGGTTCCGGGTCGAGCTGGACGAGATCAAGCTGGCCATCGAGACCCACGAATGGGTCAAGCACGCCGCGGTCATCGTCAAGAACGACCCGCGCACCGGGTTCCAGAACCTGATCGCCTGCGTGGAGCTGAATCCCAAGGAAGCGGCGCTGATGGACCAGGGCAACCACGGCGCCCACCACCAGTCCAAGGCGAGCCGGCTCCAGGTCAAGGCGCAGCTGTCCAACGCCGGGGTCCGGGACGCCGCGGAGCTCGACGGCAGGCCGGTGGTCGACCTGCCCGGCAGGCAGGCGACCGCGCGGCAACGCGGGCTGGCGTTCGCCCGCAAGACCTACCGGTTCTACGAGGGCGGGGAGGTCGGCCGGGGCGACATCCTGAAGCTCCTGGCCAGGAAGGCCGACGGCGCGCGCTCCCGCGGCCTCGACACCGTCGGCCTGGAGGATCTCGGCGAGATCCTGCGCTACTTCGGCCAGCACCTCAGCGAGGAACGCCTGCTGCCGAAGTACGCGTACGCCTCGCCGGGGGCGTTGTACGCGACGCAGCTCTACCTGGAGATCAACGGGATCGGCGACCTCCGGCCGGGCTTCTACTACCACCACCCCGTGGACCACCGCCTCGTGCTGATCGGGCCGGCCGCCGGGGGAGCGGAGCCTCGGGTGAGGCTGCACTTCGTCGGCAAGAAACGGGCGATAGAGCCGGTCTACAAGAACAACATCCGCGAGGTCCTGGAGATCGAGACCGGCCACATGGTCGGCCTGTTCGAGGAGGTGCTGCCCGACTACGGCCTGGACATCAGGCCCCTGGAGTACGCGCCGGCGGCGAAGGACCACCTGGACTGCGCCGCCGAGGACTACTACCTCGGCACGTTCGAGCTGGTCCCGTACGCGGGTCCGCGCCAGGACGAGGTCGACCTCTACGTCCAGGCGCATCCCGGGAAGATCGCCGACCTGCGGGCGGGGCAGTACGCCTACGAGAACGGGCGGCTGCGGCTGATCTCCGACGAGCTCATCCTCAAGAAGCACGTCATCGCGATCAACCAGCAGGTCTACGACCGGTCGAGCCTCGGGATCTCGGTGATCAGCAGGAACGCCGAGGACTGGCTGCACTACATCGACCTGGGACGCACGCTGCAGCACCTGTCGATGAACGACGTCAACATCGGGTTCATGTCGTCCGGATACAGCTCCAAGTCCGGCGACGACCTGCCCTCGGCGCGCCGGATCGACGGCATTCTCCGCTCCAACGGCCGGCCCACCGGCCCGTCCTACTTCTTCATCGGCGGCCGCGTGAGCGACGAGCAGCGGCTGAGCGAGGGGATGAAGGAGGACTCGGTCCACATGAAGGGACCGGCGGAGATGATCAGGGACGACCTGATCAACTTCCTGCCGGACTACATGATCCCGAACAAGGTCGTGGTGCTGGACCGGCTCCCGTTCACCGCGAACGGGAAGATCGACGTCAGAGGGCTGGCCGAGTCCGACGCGACGAACGTGGACAACGCCGACCGGCCGTACGTCGCGCCGCGGACGATGACCGAGCGCCGGATCGCCGAGCTGTGGAAGAAGGCGATGAAGCGGGAGACCGTCTCGGTGGAGGACGACTTCTTCGCCTCCGGCGGCAACTCGCTCATCGCCGTCGGGCTGATCAACAAGATCAACCGGGAGTTCTGCGGCTCGCTGCCCCTTCAGGTGCTGTTCGAGTGCCCCACGATCGAGAAGCTCGCCCGGCGGCTCGACGGAACCGAGTCCGAGACGTGCTCCCGGCTCGTGCCGCTGCAGCGGGAGGGCACAGGCCGGCCCATCTACTGCTGGCCGGGCCTCGGCGGCTACACGATGAACCTGCGCACGCTGGCCGCCAGGATGGGCGCCGCCCAGCCCTTCTACGGGATCCAGGCGTACGGGATCAACCCCGAGGAGGTGCCGTACGCGACCATCGGCGAGATGGCGGCCGAGGACGTCAAGGCGATCCGGCGGCTGCAGCCGTCCGGTCCCTACACGCTGTGGGGATACTCGTTCGGCGCGCGCGTCGCGTTCGAGGCCGCCTACCAGCTGGAGCAGGCCGGTGAGCGGGTGGAGCACCTCTTCCTGATCGCGCCGGGCTCGCCGAAGGTCCATCTGGCGGGCACGTCCGAGCACGGGCGCGAGGCCGGCTTCGGCAACAAGGCGTACGTGACGATCCTCTTCTCGGTCTTCGCCGGCACGATCACCGGGCCGCTGCTGGAACGGTGCCTGGCCGAGGTCGTGGACGAGGAGAGCTTCGCCGCCTTCATCCACCGCAGCTTCCCCGACCTGGACATCGACCTCGTACGCCGGATCATGCGGGTGGTGGGCGAGACCTTCGAGTTCAGCTACACCTTCCGCGAGCTGGCCCAGCGAAGGATCGACGCACCGATCACCATCTTCAAGGCCAGGGGCGACGACTACTCGTTCCTGGAGAACGCGAGCGGCTATTCGGCGACGGCCCCGGTCGTCGTCGACCTGGAAGCCGATCACTACGGCCTGCTCAAGGAACCGGAGATCGACGAGCTGGTCGCAGCCATCACGGATCGTGTCGGGACCCACCGTAAGGAGATCATCATGCCGCACGTCAGCATCAAGCACTTCCCGGTGCCCCTCACCGAGCAGCAGCACTCCGACCTGGTCGCCGCGGTGACCAAGGCGATGACGAGCGCCTTCGGCTGCGAGGAGGGCTCGGTGTCGATCATCCTGGAGCCGGTCGCGAAGGAGCTGTGGGACGAGAAGGTCTACATCCCGGAGATCCTCAACCAGAAGCACAAGCTGAACAAGCTGCCGAACTACGGCCCGGCCGCGAACTGAGGGGCGACGATGACCCGGGAGCATGGGCGCGTCCCGCTGGTTTACAGCGAGGAGGTCGCGGACGCACTCGCCGAGGGGCGGCCGGTGGTGGCGCTGGAGTCGAACGTCATCACCCACGGCCTGCCTTATCCGGACAACGCCGCGACCGCGCGGAAGGTCGAGGACGCCGTCCGCGCGGGCGGCGCGATCCCGGCCACGATCTGCGTCGAGGGCGGCCAGATCAAGGTCGGCATGACGGACGAGGACGTCGAGCGGTTCGCCTCGACGCCCGGCATCCCCAAGGTCAGCAGCCGGGACCTGCCGGTGATCCTGGCCCAGGGCGGGCTCGGCGCGCTGACGGTGGCCAGCTCGGTGGTGGCGGCGGAACTGGCCGGCATCCCGTTCTTCTCGTCGGCCGGCATCGGCGGGGTGCACCGGGGCGCGGAGAAGACGATGGACGTCTCCTCCGACCTGATCCAGTTCACCCGGTCGAAGGTGGCCGTCGTCTGCGCCGGGGCCAAGAGCATCCTCGACCTGAACCTGACGATGGAGTATCTGGAGACCCACTGCGTGCCGGTGGTGTCGTACCGGTCGGACGACTTCCCCGCGTTCTACTGCGTCTCCAGCGGCATCCGCAGCCCCCAGCGGCTGGACGACGAGCGGGTGATCGCACGGGCGGTGGAGAACCACTGGGCGCTCGGCAACAACAGCTCGTTCCTGATCACCACGCCGGTGCGGGAGGAGGACGCGATCGACGCGTCCGAGGTGGACGCGGCCATCACCGGCGCGATGGCCGCCGCCGAGCGGGACGGTGTGCGCGGCAACGCGATCACCAAGTATCTGATGCGCGCCGTGGACGCGGCCACCGAGGGCCGGTCGTCCAGGGCGAACATGTCCGTGCTCGTCAGCACGGCGGAGGTCGGCGGCCGCCTGGCCGCCGCCCACGCGCGGTATCTCAGGGAGACCGCCTGATCCGAGCGCCGCACCGCCCCGGAGCCCGACCGCTCCGGGGCGGTTCGGCGCCCTGAGGGAGTCGTATCCCGAAAAATCAAGGGATAGCGCCGGGGCCGGTTCGCGCGGTACAAACATCCCACGCATTTTTTTCAGGGCTTGATACAAGGCGGGCCCGCGAGAGAGCGCTCTCTCGGCTGCGTACGCAGCGGAAAGGACGAACCGTATGACGACGCAGACTCCTGGCATTGGGAGTCCCAGGAAGCGGCGCTCCGGCCGCCGGTTGATCGGCCGGGCGTTCACGTTCGGTCTCGTGCTGACGACCGCCGTCGTGACGGCGGGAACGACGGCCGCCATCGCCGCCGCCCCGGCCCCGGCCTCCGGAAACCACGGAGGAACCCCCGACCTCGGGCCCGACGTCACCGTCTTCGACCCCGGCATGCCGGTCGACCAGATCCAGGCGACCCTGGACGCGGCGCACACGGCTCAGGTCGACAACGAGATGGGCGCCGAGCGCCACGCCTACCTCTTCAAGCCCGGCACGTACGGCACCGCCGAGCACCCGCTCCAGATCAAGGTCGGCTACTACACCGAGATCGCCGGCCTCGGCGCCTCGCCCACCGACGTCGTCATCAACGGCAAGGTCGAGGTCTACAACCGCTGCCTGGAGAACAACGGCACCGGCAACTGCCTCGCGCTCGTCAACTTCTGGCGCACGCTGTCGAACCTGTCGATCAACATCAACGCGGCGGGCCAGGACGGCTGCCGCCAGACGGCGAACTTCTGGGCCGTCTCCCAGGCGGTCTCCATGCGCCGCCTCAACGTCAGCGGCGGCACCCTGTCGCTGATGGACTACTGCACCGCCGGCCCGCAGTACGCCAGCGGGGGCTTCATCGCCGACTCCCGGCTGCCGTCCGTCACCAACGGTTCCCAGCAGCAGTGGCTGACCCGCAACACCGAGATCGCCGGGTGGTCCAACGGCGTGTGGAACCAGGTCTTCTCGGGCGTCGTCGGCGCGCCGGACGAGTCCGGGTTCCCGAACCCGCCCTACACCACGGTGGAGAACACCCCCGTCAGCAGGGAGAAGCCCTACCTGTACGCCGACGCGCAGGGCAGGCTCAACGTCCGGGTGCCGGCCGCGAGGAAGAACACGCGCGGCGTCTCGTGGGCGAACGGCATGACGCCGGGCCGCACGGTGCCGCTGTCGGACTTCTACGTCGCCAAGCCGTCCGACTCGGTGCAGGCCATCAACAGCCAGCTCGCGCGCGGCAAGAACCTGCTGCTCACGCCCGGCGTGTACGACATCGCGCGGAGCATCGAGGTCAAGCGCCCCGACACCGTGGTCCTCGGCCTCGGGCACGCCACCCTCACCGCCGTACGCGGCGCGATCCCGATCGACGTGGCCGACGTCCCCGGCGTGGTCGTCGCCGGAGTCACCGTCGACGCGGGCACGCAGAAGTCGCCGGTCCTGCTGCGGGTGGGCAAGGAGCACGGCGGCGGCCACCGGACCTCGGCGGACAACCCGACGACCCTGTCCGACGTGTACTTCCGGGTCGGCGGCCCGCACGTCGGCAAGACCGAGACCGCCCTCGAGGTCGACAGCGACAACGTGCTCATCGACCACACCTGGGTGTGGCGCGCCGACCACGGCGTCGAGGGCTTCACCGACACGCAGCGCTGGAACACCAACATCGGCCGCTACGGCGTCGTCGTCAACGGCGACCACGTGACGGCGACCGGCCTGTTCGTCGAGCACTTCCAGCGCTACAACACGGTCTGGAACGGCGAGGACGGCACGACGATCCTCTACCAGAACGAGCTGCCCTACGACCCGCCGACGCAGGCCGACTGGATGAACGGCTCCGTGGAGGGCTACGCCGGCTACAAGGTCGGCGACCGCGTGAAGAGGCACAACCTCTACGGCGCGGGCGTCTACGTCTTCAACCAGAACAACCCGCAGATCCACACCGAGAACGGCTTCGAGGTGCCGCAGACGCCGGGCGTGCGGCTGCACCACATCATGACGGTCAACCTCAGCGCCGGGACGATCGACCACGTCGTCAACGGCGTCGGCGACGCGGCCGACACGACCAAGGTCGGCGCGCCGCAGTACATCGCGGACTACCCGGCCCAGTAGTCACCCCTGTGGGCCGGGGTCCCCGGACTCCGGCCCACCGTCGGCGGAACCGCTCACACGGCGTCGCCCGACTCGCAGCGCCGTCTGAGGCTCTCCGCCTCCGTGCGTACGTACCTTCGGGTGCGGCCGCCGACCAGCAGGCTCATCAGCGGCGCCAGCGGTCCGGACTGGTCGATCCCGAGCACGACGGACACCCCGCTCTGGCGGGGCGTGAGCACGTGCGTTCCGATCGTGGTCACGCCGCCGCCGGTCGCCTGCCAGGCGAAGGACCTGCCGTCGGTGAACTCGCTGACCTGCCAGACCATCGGGGGAAGGCCCGGCTGCTTGATCCTGAACCGGCCGCCGAGGCCGAGCGGGCCGTCGCCGAGGGGCTCGACCGTGGTCATGGTGGGAGTGAACTCGGGCCATCTGGCGACGTCCGTCATGACCCGCCAGACCCGCTCCGCGGTGGCGTCGATGTCGACGCTGGTCTCGAACCGCATGCCCGCAGTCACTCCCTCTTCGTCTCCGACCCGATCGGCCCGGCGGCTCATGCGAGAGCCGCGGACACCCTCACGATGATGCGGTCGTCCCCTGCGGTCGATCAACGGGAGAGGTCCCGGCCGCCCGGCCCCGGCGCAGCGCGGCGGTCGCCGCCGCGGCGGCGGGCACCAGGATGACCGCCGCCGCGATGTTGACCGCGCGGAAGCCGCCTGCGGCGAGGATCGGCCCGGCCAGCGCCGCCGCGGCGGCGCCCGCGTAGTTCATGCCGGCGTCGGTGGCGCCCTGCAGCGGCACCCGGACGTGGTCGGCGGCGGTGCCGGTGAGCAGCGCGGACGCGGAGATCAGCGACGCCGACCAGCCCACGCCGAGGACGATCAGCGCGAGCGCGGTGAGGGCGCTGCCCTCCGCGGCGGAGGCGGCCACGAAACCGAGCACGACGGCCGTCGCGAGCATCAGCATCCCGGCGCACGCCATGCGGACCGCGCCGAGCCGGTCGGCCAGCCAGCCGAAGACCGGGCTGAGGGCGTACATGCCGAGCACGTGCAGGCTGATCACCACGCCCACCAGCTGCAGGGACATACCGTGGTGCTGCATGTGCAGCGGCGTCATCACCATGACCATGACCATCATCGCGTGCGCCACCGCGATGAGCACGACCGCGAACCGCGCGGCCGGGTCGGCCGCCGCCCAGCGCAGCGCCGCCACCGCTCCCACTGCCCTGGTGCTCTTGCCCGCCTCGCCTGTGTCCGCCTCGCTTGTGTCCGCCTCGCTTGTGTCCGCCTCGTTGGTGGCCGGCGCGGACGAGCGTGCGGCGGGCCGGAGGAACACCGCCACCACCGCGCCCGCCAGGGCGAAGGACACGACCGAGAACACGTAGGGACCTGCGAGGCCGGGCAGGCCGAGCCACCGGCCGAACCGGTCGGCCACGTCGCTGAGGTTGGGGCCGGCCACGGACCCGATCGTGGTCGCCCAGATGACGATCGACATCGCCCTGGCCCGGGCGCCGGGAGCCGCGCCGTCCGCGGCGGCGTACCGGGACTGCAGGTTCACCGCCTGCCCGACGCCGAACAAGGCCAGCCCGGCCAGCAGCACGACGAGCTGTGCGACGACGGCGGCCGTGACGATCAGCGCGCCGCCGAGCACGGCGATCGCGTACCCGAGGGCGAGCGAACGGCGCCGTCCGTGCCGGGCCGCGACGCCGGCCAGCGGCACCGCGGCGACCGCCGCGCCGAGCACGCTCGCGGCCTGCCCGAGCCCCGCGAGGGACGTGCCGCCGAGCCGCTCCAGGAGCAGCCCGCCGACCGCGATGCCGGAGGCGACCGCGACGCCGCCGAGCAGGTTGCTGGTGACGAGGGCACCGATGACCCCGCTGCTGACCCCGCTGCGCTTCACGCTCCGCTCGGAGAGCACTGCCGGAACCACCTTTCCGTCACGCCCGGTCCGGTGTGATCCGGAAAACGACACCTGATGATATGTCCGGCGTGGGTCGATGACTCTCGCCGCGAGCGCCGAAGCGCCGCCCTGATACAAGGGATGTACGGGCGTGCGGAGGGGGTCCGATGCCTGGAGACCGGTGGCAGTTCTGGGTGGACCGCGGCGGGACGTTCACCGACGTCGTCGCCAGGCGCCCGGACGGGCGGCTGGTGACGCGCAAGCTGCTGTCGGAGAACCCCGCCCGCTATCCCGACGCGGCGGTGGCGGGCATCCGCGCCCTGCTGGACGTCCCCGTGGGCGAACCGATCCCGGTCGAGCGGATCGAGTCGGTGCGGATGGGCACCACGGTCGCCACGAACGCACTGCTGGAACGCCGGGGCGAGCGCACGGCGCTGGTGATCACCAAGGGGTTCGGCGACGCGCTGCGCATCGGCTACCAGAACCGCCCGCGCATCTTCGACCGGCGGATCGTGCTGCCGGAGATGCTGTACGAGCGCGTGGCCGAGGTGGACGAGCGGATCACCGCCGACGGCACGGTGCTCCGGCCGCCCGACCTCGAAGGGCTCGCGCCGCGGCTGCGGCGGCTGCGCGAGGAGGGCGTGCGGGCGGTCGCGGTGGTCTGCCTGCACAGCCACCTGCACCCGGCGCACGAACGGGCGATCGGGAGCCTGGCCAGGCGTACGGGCTTCGCACAGGTGTCCTGCTCCAGCGAGGTCAGCCCGCTGATGAAGCTGGTGCCGCGCGGGGACACCACCGTGGTCGACGCCTACCTCTCTCCAGTCCTGCGCCGGTATGTCGAGGCGGTGGCCCGGCAACTGCCCGGCGTACGGCTGATGTTCATGCAGTCGAACGGCGGGCTGGCGGAGGCCGGGCACTTCCGCGGCAAGGACGCGATCCTGTCCGGCCCGGCCGGCGGCATCGTCGGCATGGCGCGCATGTCCCGGCTGGCCGGCCTCGACAAGGTGATCGGCTTCGACATGGGCGGCACCTCGACCGACGTGTCCCACTACGCGGGCGCGTACGAGCGGGTGGTCCAGACCCAGGTGGCCGGCGTACGGCTGTCCGCGCCGATGATCGCCATCCACACGGTGGCGGCGGGCGGCGGGTCCGTCCTGCGTTTCGACGGCGGGCGATACCGGGTCGGACCGGACTCCGCGGGGGCCGACCCCGGCCCGGCCTGCTACCGCAACGGCGGCCCGCTGTGCCTCACCGACGCCAACGTGATGCTCGGCCGCATCCAGCCCGGCCACTTCCCCGAGGTCTTCGGCCCGGACGGCGACCTGCCGCTGGACGCGGACGAGGTGCGGCGGCGGTTCGCGGAGACGGCCGCGGACATCCGCGGGCGGACCGGCGACGAGCGCGACCCCGAGCAGGTCGCCGAGGGCTACCTGCGGGTCGCGGTCGAGAACATCGCCAACGCGATCAAGCAGATCTCCGTGCGGAAGGGCCGTGACGTCACCGAGTACGCCCTCACCACGTTCGGCGGGGCCGGAGGGCAGCACGCCTGCGCGGTGGCCGACGCGCTCGGCGTCCGCACCGTGCTGGTGCCGCCGATGGCGGGCGTGCTGTCCGCCCTGGGCATCGGGCTGGCCGACACGACCGTGATGCGGGAGCAGTCGGCCGAGGCCCGGCTGGAGCCCGCCGCGGCGAGGCGCCTGACCGCCCTCGCCGACACCCTGGAGGCGGCGGCCCGTCGCGAACTGCTGGACGAGGGGGTGCCGGACGGGCGGATCCGGGTGAGCAGGCGGGTGCGGCTGCGCTACGAAGGCACCGACACGCCGCTGCAGGTGGACCTGGCCGGGACGGACGCGATGGCGACGGCGTTCGAGGCCGCCCACCTGCGGACGTACTCCTTCCTCATGGACCGGCCGCTGGTCGCGGAGGCGGTCTCCGTCGAGGCGGTGGGCCTGACCGAGCAGCCCGACCTCGCGGACCTCGCCTCCGGAGCCGCCACCGAGGCGCGGACGGCGATCAGCGTGCGGATGTACACCGGCGGCGCGTGGCGCGAGGTGCCGCTCTATCGGCGGGAACGGCTGCGCCCCGGCGACACGCTCACCGGCCCGGCGATCGTGGCCGAGGCCGACGCGACCACCGTCGTCGACGACGGCTGGCGGGCCGGGGTGACGCCGTACGGGCACCTGCTCCTGGAGCGGGAGCGGGAGCGGGCGCGCCCCGGGGCTGTCGGCGTGACCACCGAGGCCGACCCCGTGATGCTGGAGGTCTTCAACAACCTCTTCATGTCCGTCGCCGAGCAGATGGGCGCCCGGCTGGGGGCCACCGCGCAGTCGGTGAACATCCGAGAGCGGCTCGACTTCTCCTGCGCGCTGTTCGACTCCGGCGGCGACCTCGTCGCCAACGCGCCGCACATCCCGGTGCACCTCGGGTCGATGGGCGCGAGCGTCAAGGAGGTGATCCGCCGCCGGGGCGACGGGATGCGGCCCGGCGACGTGTACGCGATCAACGACCCCTACCACGGCGGCACCCACCTGCCGGACATCACGGTCGTCACCCCCGTCTTCGACGACGCGGGCCGGGAGATCCTGTTCTTCGTGGCCTCCCGCGGACACCACGCGGAGATCGGCGGGCTGACGCCCGGCTCGATGCCCGCCGGGAGCCGGAGCGTGCGGGAGGAGGGCGTGCTGTTCGACTGCCGGCTGCTGGCGGACCGTGACGGCCTGCGCGAGAAGGAGACGTGGCGGCTGCTCACCGCGGGGCCGTACCCGTCCAGGGACCCCGCGACCAACCTGGCCGACCTGCGCGCGCAGATCGCCGCGAACGCCAAGGGCGTCGAGGAGGTCGGCGCGATGATCGGCCACTTCGGCCTCGACGTCGTGCGGGCCTACATGCGGCATGTGCAGGACAACGCCGAGAGCGCGGTCCGCGCGGTGATCGACGGGCTCGGCGAGGGCCGCTACCGCTACGAGACGGACTCCGGCGCCGTGATCTCGGTGGGCGTCTGTGCGGACCGCGCCCGCCGCACCGCGACGATCGACTTCACCGGCACCTCGCCCCAGCTCGGCACCAACCTCAACGCGCCGTCGGCCGTGGTCACCGCCGCCGTGCTGTACGTCTTCCGCACCCTGGTGGCCGACGAGATCCCGCTCAACGACGGCTGCCTGCGGCCCCTGCGCATCGTCGTGCCGGAGGGGTCGATGCTGGCCCCGGCGTACCCCGCGGCCGTGGTCGCCGGCAACGTCGAGACCTCGCAGGCGATCACCGGCGCGCTCTACGCCGCGCTCGGCGTCCAGGCCGAGGGGTCGGGGACGATGAACAACGTCAGCTTCGGCGACGAACGGCGCCAGTACTACGAGACCGTCGCCTCGGGGTCCGGGGCGGGAGACGGATTCGACGGGGCGGCGGCGGTGCAGACCCACATGACGAACTCCCGGCTGACCGACCCCGAGGTGCTGGAATGGCGGTTCCCGGTGCTGCTGGAGGAGTTCGCCGTCCGGCGCGGCAGCGGAGGCGCCGGACGGTGGCGCGGCGGGGACGGGGCCGTGCGCCGCATCCGGTTCCGCGCGCCGATGACGGTCAGCGTGCTGTCCGGCCACCGCCGGGTGCCGCCGTACGGCATGGCCGGAGGCGCTCCGGGCGCGCTGGGCGTCAACCGGGTGCGGCGCGCGGACGGAAGCGTCGTCCACCTGGCGGGTTGCGACTCGATCGGGGTGGAGCCGGGCGACGTGCTGGAGATCGAGACGCCCGGCGGCGGGGGATACGGGCCCCCGGATGGCGGCCCCTCCTGACGCGCTCCCCCTGGCACCGCCCTCCTCGGCCTTCGCGGCGAGGAGGGCGGGCTTCCAGCGGTTTCGCCGTTACCACACCGGGCGGCTTTTTCTGGCGATGGGCCGCGGGGTTCGCACCTGACATGGCAGGCGCTTGCTCAGGAGTCTCTCATCCGGTCCTCACGGCCGGGTGCAAGGCGACTCCATGATCGATCCAAGAAATCGCCGGTCACAGGGTCGAGCAGACCGTGCCGTTCAGGCGGAACACGGTGATCTCCTGGTCAAGTGCGCGGGGCGTCGCCCCTGGTCAGCGCGCTTGTCGCGCTTGTGGTTCTTTCATCGGCGGCCTCCCGTCGTGCCTTCGGGCAGCGTGTCGGCGAGGTAGGCGCCGAGGTCGGGGTGGTCGGGGGCGAGGATGTGCCGCACCCACGCGTCGCGTTCGTGCAGGATCGGCGGCAGCTCCCAGACGCAGCCGATGAGCGAGCGGTCCGGCCGGATGAAGTGGGTGGAATCCCGGTCGGGGCAGCCCAGTGCGGGCTGACCGGCCACCGCGTTGCCGTAGTGCAGGGCGTTGTCCCACGCCCAGGTGTAGGCGTTGATGTAGGCCCCGTCGTCCCCGCCCCTGTGGAGGACGATGAAGGCGGCCGGGGGCGTGCCGTCCGGTTCCGGCAGCAGCTCGGGCAGCACGGCGTACGCCGCCTTCTCGACCTCGGGGTCGATGCCGGCCGGGTCGGCGGTGACGTGGTAGCGCTTGACGTGGTAGCCGCCCACCTCGATCGGGGGCGGCACGAAGAGCAGTTTCTCCGCGAAAGCCATGACGGGCACGGTAGGACCGCTTCGCTGACACCTTCTGGCAGTGGAATCGCGCCAGTGGAATGCTGGGGCTGTGCGCGCGTCCCGGCTGCTGTCGATCCTCCTGCTGTTGCAGTCGCGCGGCCGGGTGACGGCCCGGCAGCTCGCCGACGAGCTGGAGGTGAGCGTTCGCACGATCTACCGGGACGTCGAGTCGCTGCACGCCGCCGGCATCCCGCTGTACGGCGAGGCCGGGCACGAGGGCGGCTACCGGCTGATGGACGGCTTCCGCACCCGGCTCACCGGCCTGACCGAGCGGGAGGCAGGGGCGCTGTTCCTGGCAGGGCTGCCGGGACCGGCCGCCGACCTCGGCCTCGGCGCCCTGCTGGCCGCGGCGGAGCTGAAGATCGAGGCCGCGCTCCCCGCCGGTCTGCGGGAGGAGACGCGGCGGGTGCGCGAGCGCTTCCATCTCGACGCGCCCGGCTGGTACTACGACGGCGACCGGTCGCCGCACCTGCCGGAGGTCGCCGAGGCCGTCTGGAACGCCCGGGTCGTCCACGTCCGCTACCGGCGCTGGGTGGAGCCCTGCGAGGTCGAGCGGAGGCTGGAGCCGTACGGGCTGGTCCTGAAGGCGGGGAAGTGGTATCTGGTGGCGCGCTGCGACGGCGCGTTGCGCACCTACCGGGTCGGCCAGATCCTCGCGCTCACGGTGACCGGTGAGACGTTCGAGCGCCCGGAAGGCTTCGACCTGGCGGGACACTGGCGCGAGCACCTGGCCGGGTTCCGCTCACGGCTGCTGCGGGGGCACGCGGTGATCCGGCTGTCGCCGCGGGGCCGGGAGCGGCTCGCGGAGGTCATGAGCTCGGCCGTCGCCGGGGCCGTGGACGAGACGGCGGGCCCGCCGGACGAGCGGGGCCGGGTCACCGCCACGGTGCCCATCGAGTCGGTGACGCACGCGCGGACGGAGTTCCTCAAGCTCGGGGCCGAGGTGGAGGTCCTGGAGCCGGACGAGCTGCGGCGCGAGATGGCGGCGGCCGCGCACGCTCTCGCGGCCCTCTATCCGCCGCCGTCGAGTCTCGAATGAAAAAGCGCCACAATTCCGGCGGGTCAGATAAAAGCTGATACCAACTCGGCGAGCGCCCTGACAGGGTGCGGTCCGAGTTCTATCCTTGACGGCGTCACTGACAAGATTCTCGCGATTGCGGGAGAAGAAGTGCCCAAGACCACGCGTACGCCGCGAAGGGAGAAAGCGCGAAGCGAGGGCGCGCGAGTGGACGGGCTTCGTGATCCGGATGTCGAGACCTTCGTCGGCGCGATGGGGACGCGTATCCGCGCGGACGCCGAGACGGTCGGAGTCGACCTCCGGACCCTGGAGATCCAGGTAAGACTGCACCTGCCCCGGTTGAGCAGACCGGCCATCGCCGGCTGGTCTCCGGACAAGGTGTACGAGGAGATACGGTTGCAGGCCGTCGTCAGGGCGGCCCAGGTGCGCCAGTCCGCGGAGGACGCGGCGTACCAGGCTCACGCCTCCGTCCTCCTCAACGTGAACAAGGCGCACCGGGACCTGAGCCTGTCGTTCGGCGACGGCTACCGCACCTGCCTGCGCTTCGCCGAGGTCAGGCCGAGCATCGGCCATCTGGTCCAGTCGAGACTGCACTACCTGCACAGTGAGAGGGCCGACACCGTCCTCCAGTTCGGGCTCTTCCTGCCGGGCGCGACGATGCCGATCACCTACGTCGCCTTCTCGCGATGCGACCGCCAGTACGTCCTGGACGCGCTCACCGGGCACGGGCTGGACGTGAATCCGGACCGGATAATGGTCCTGACAAGAATGCACGGGCTGGCGGGAATCCCGGCGAACCTCATGAGCCTGACGATCGCCCGAGCGGTCCGGGAGATCAGGGTGGAAAACGCCGGGGATTATGTCATCACGGCATACAACCCCATGCTCGGTTTCGGCGGCACCTCGTTCCTCGCCTCGGGATTCAGGCCGATCGCCCTGTCACCCGTGGCGTATCGCTACGACGACAAAGGCCTTTTCCAGACGCGCCGGATATCCGGGGCGTCGGTGCCGCAACTCCTGGACACCCCGGACAACGTGCTCATGGTCCTCGGCGCCACCTCGGCCGCGAAGCGGAGCGTCGGCGGGATCGAGAGCCTGATCAGGGTGTCGCGCCGCACCCACTCGGGCGGCGACCACGTGAGACCCGTCAAGGCGGACTTCACCTCGCCGCAGTGGGCGGACCGCCTGCTCGGCTACCGCCGGATGCTGGAGTCCTGCTGGTCGGACCGCACGGTCCATCCGCGCTATCAGGAGTCGCCGGTCCCCGCGGGCGACCCCCGGGGCCAGTGCGGGGTCACCTCCGTCTGGCTCGCCCGCAGGCTCCGCGCCGACCTGCTGCTCGAACCCGTCTACTGCTACGGGCGGCTGCGGGTCGGCCGCGACGACGCCGAGGACGTGAGCCACCACTGCTGGGTCGAGATCGGCCCGGCCCACGACCCCCGGCGGTTCGTCATCGACCTGACCGGCGACCAGTCGGACGGCGTACGCGAGCCGATCATCCTGGGCGAGCACCGGGCGCTGGCGGACCGGGGGCTGCGGTACGAGACCGCGGCGAGCCTGCGCCTCGACGAACTGCCGAAGGACCGGGTGTGGCCGCGCTTCCTCGCGCTCGACGACCGCCTGCGCGGCGTGGAAGAGGGGCGGACATGACCGCGGACATGACCGGGGTCCGGCCCTCGGTGCTGCTGCTGTCGTCCGACAGCAGGCGACGGTACGCGGAGGACGTCCTGAGGGCGCTGGCCCTGCCCAGAGGGGCGATCATCCAGTTCCGGTACGAGACCGACTACGTGGCGGGCGCCCTGCAACAGGCGATCGCGAACGGCTCCGCCGTCGGCCGGCGGTGCCTGGTGGCCTTCCTCGCGGACCGGGAGTCGCCCGAGACGGAGCCGTTCGTCGTGCCCGTGCGCTTCGCGACGGTGGTGGCGACCGCGTGCGTGGCCGACATGGCCGTGTTCCGGCTCAGGGTGGACGACTACGCGAACCTGGAGGAGTTCCCGCTGGCCGAGGCGGACATCAGGGCCAAGGGCGGCTGGTTCGTGGACAGGCTCGCGGAGGCCAACGGCGGGCACTGGTATCCGGCCACCACCCGCTTCCCCGACCTCCACCTGCACGAGCGGCCGGGCGACGACCCCGTCGCGTGGCTCGGGGTGGCCCGGCGGCTCGCCCGGCATCCCACCTACAGGTCCTCCTACTTCGTCCGCACCGAGGAACCGCTGCTGGGCAGGGACAGGACGGGCACGCTCGACGCCGAGGGCCGGCTGCACCTGAGCGACGGCGACTCGGTGAAGATGCGGGTCAGCTTCTACTCCGACGGCTACACGCCGACCGCGAAGCGGCTCGTCTGCACGACCGACGGCACCTTCCTCAAGATCGCGTCCGACGACTCCTACGACGTGGCGTCGCGATACGACACGGTGGAGTTCTGGCTGCGGCCCGAGATGCTGGGCTTCGACGCGCTCGCGCGGGTCGGGATCACGCTGGCGGCCGACACCGGGGCGGGCCCGGCGCCGGGAGGCGACTCACTGACGACGAGCGCCGGGTTTCCTGTGGTCGTGCGCCGCTCGCGGTCGCGCCTCCTCACGCGGGTGTCGGCCAGCGCGGCCGGGGCCGTCCTCGTCGCCCTGCCCGCCGTGCTCGGGCCGGGCGTCGGCCTGCCCGTGCGGGTGCTGTGCGCCGTCTGCGGAGCGGCCCTGCTCGCCGTCGCGAACATCGTCATCTCCCACGCCAGGTGACACCCCACCGGAGAACAGGTGCGGGCGCCGTGCGAACTCCCGGCACAGCTCGTCGAACAACGGCAGCAGTGCCGGGCAGCTCATCCGTATCTTCCGCCTGGCCGTGATCTCGGTGTGCTTGTACGCCGCCCAGGTCGGCCGCAGCGGGTGGTGGTCGGCCAGCAGCACGTTGACGTGGGGGAGAAGCTTGTCCAGCGCGTAGACGAACCTGCTCTCCGGGTCGCGCTGCGCCTTGTAGCCGTACAGGTCCTCGACGAGCCAGGGGAACGTCCCGCCGAAGTCGCGGGTGATGATCTCCCGCGCCTCCTCCTCGCGTACGGCCTTCTTCTCCCGTTCCGCCGGGTCGGCGTAGACCGAGACGTCCCCCGCGTGGACCTCCGGCAGGTCGTGGACCAGCGCATATCTGGCGATCCTGCCCGGGTCCAGGGCCGGGTCGATCAGCGGTCCGAGGCAGACCGCGACCAGGCCCAGGGCGAAGGAGTGCTCCGCGTCGTTCTCCCGCCGGGTGACGTCCTGCGGCACCACAGAGGACCGTTCGATCACGCACGGCGGGAAGACCAGTTCGCGCATGAGGGCCATCAAAGTGTTCGCGCCGACCGGGGAGCCGTTGTTTTCCGCGTCGTTCCTCGCCATCGGGCCGCCCTCGCATTGTTCGCCCGTACGCGGCCACGGCGTTTCGCGCACGGCCTGATTCCCAGCGTAGCCGACCATTCATCGACGCCGTGGGAAGTGTTTTCTGCGTGAATGGCCGGGCAAGCCGAATGCCTGTTCGGTAACCGGCATTTCCGCATTTCAGGCCGCATAGTCCTTGAGCGTTATCGAGGTGGCCGCCTTGGTGCTCATCTTGTCGAGCACACGCATCAGCGGCCCGGCCGTGAGCACCCGGTAGACCAGATCGCGCCGCCGGATCGCGCCCCGCGTCGCCGGGGCGAGGAAGGAGCCCGCGTTGCCCGCGACCCGCTGGCACGCCTTGGCGAACCCTCTGATCAGCCGCTCGTACTCGGGGAACGCGGCGCGGTGGTCGCCGCGGGCGGCGGCCAGCTCGCCCGCGAGCACGTACGCGGCCACGACGGCCATGCCGGCCCCCATGCCGCCGCAGGTGGCGCCGTAGCCGGCGTCGCCGAGCAGCGCGATCCGCCCGCTCGTGTAGTGGTCCATGTGGACGAGGCTGATCGAGTCGAAGTAGAAGTCGGACGCGTCCGGGACGGCCTCGATCAGCCGGGGGACCTCCCAGCCCGCCCCCACATACCGGTCCATGACGATCTTCTTCTGCTGCGCCACGTCGCGGTGGTCGAACTCCAGCCCCGGGGCGCGGAAGACGCACATCACCCCGGCGGTCACCCCGTCCCTGGCGCCCGCGATCGACACTCCGCGGCCGGGCTCGTTGTAGAGCAGCGTGTCGCGGCCGAGCCCCAGGTGGTCGGGCGCGCTGAAGATCGCGACGTGGTGGCCGGACGGCCGCACGAACCGCGACTCCGGGCCGAAGGCCAGCCGCCGGACGTTCGAGTGCAGGCCGTCCGCGCCGATCACGAGGTCGAACGTCCGGGGCGCCCCGCGCTCGAAGGTCACCTCCACCCCGTCCGGGGTCTCGGTCATGGACGCGATGGAGTCGCCGAAGACGTACTCCACGTCGTCCCTGGTGAGGTCGTACAGCACGCGGGCGAGGTCGCCGCGCAGGATCTCCACCTCGCCGCCGGTGAACTCGGCGGGCAGCGCGACGACCTGCTCGCCGCGCCAGTCGACCACCCGCAACGGGCCGGGATCGGTGCGCAGGCGGCGGATCTCGTCGAGGACGCCCATCCGCCGCAGCACGTTCATGTGGACCGCCCCCCGGAAGTCGACCGCCTGGCCGCCCTCGCGCAGGGCCGGAGCCCGCTCGACGACCGTGGGGGCGAAACCGTGCCGGCGCAGCCAGTAGGCGACGGCGGGCCCGGCGATGCTCGCGCCGGAGATCAGAACCGATGGGGTCGTCATGCGCGCTCCTCTGAATTCCGTGGCCGCGGTGTCGCGGCCACGGGAAGAGCGTCGGCCCCGGCGCTGACGGATCGCCCACCGGCGGCTGACCGCCCGCCACCGTCACATGTTGATCATGTGGCCGGCCAGGCCGTGGATCGCCTCCTTCACCGCCTCGCCCAGGGTCGGGTGGGCGTGGACGTTGCGCGCGACCTCGTGCACGGTGAGGTCCCACTGCTGGGCCAGGGTCAGCTCGGGCAGCAGCTCGGTCACTTCGGGCCCGATGAGGTGGGCGCCGAGGATCTCGCCGTACTTCGCGTCGCTGAGGACCTTGACGAACCCGGAGGGGTCGCCCAGGCCGTGCGCCTTGCCGTTGGCCGTGAACGGGAACTTGACCACCTTCACGTCGAAGCCCTGCTCGCGCGCCTGGGCCTCGGTGTAGCCGAAGCTCGCGATCTGCGGCTGGCAGTAGGTCGCCCGGGGGATCATCACGTAGTCGAGCTCCATCGTCTCCGCGCCCGCGATGGTCTCGGCGGCGATGACGCCCATCGACTCGGCGGCGTGCGCCAGCATGAGCTTCGCGGTGACGTCCCCGATGGCGAAGATGTGCGGCACGTTCGTGCGGCAGCGGCCGTCGACGGCGATCGCGCCCCGCTCGGTCAGCCGTACGCCGGTGTGCTCCAGGCCGTATCCCTCGACGCGCGGCTGGAAGCCGATGGCCTGCAGCACCTTGTCGGCCTCCAGCACGGAGGTCTCGCCGTTCCTGGAGACCGTGACCCGCACCTTGTCGCCGCTGTCGTCGATCGACTCGACCCGGGTGGAGGTCAGCACCTCGATGCCGAGCCGCCGGTAGCGCCGCGCCAGCTCCGCCGAGACCTCCTGGTCCTCCAGCGGGACCATCCGGTCGAGGAACTCGACGATCGTGACCTTCACGCCGTAGTTGTGCAGGACGTACGCGAACTCGACGCCGATCGCCCCGGCGCCCGCGATGATCACGCTCTCGGGCAGCGCCTCGCTGAGGATCTGCTCCTCGTACGTCACCACGCGCTCGGACAGGGACGTCCCCGGCAGCAGGCGGGTCGTCGCCCCGGCCGCGATGATGCAGTGGTCGAACGTCACCGTGCGCACCGAGCCGTCCGCGCCGCGCACCTCCATGGAGTCCGGGCCGGTGAAGGTGCCCCGGCCGTCGTACTCGGTGATGCCGTTCTTCTTCATCAGGTAGTGGACGCCCTTGACGCGCCCGTCCGCCACCTGGCGGCTGCGGCGGAAGGCCGCGCCGTAGTCGAGCGTGATCGGGCCGTCCGCCTGGATGCCGAACGTCTTGGTCTCGTTCGTCAGGATGTGGGCGAGTTCGGCGTTGCGCAGCAGCGCCTTGGAGGGGATGCAGCCGACGTTGAGGCAGACACCGCCCCAGTAGCGCTCCTCGACGACCGCCGTGCTGAGCCCGAGCTGGGCCGAACGGACCGCGGCGGTGTAGCCGCCGGGCCCGGCGCCGAGGACCACGACATCGTAATGATCGGTCATGCACCGGACCCTACGCCGCCGTGCGCATCCGTCCCCGGGGAGGGGGTGCGGAGGATGGACCGGACCACGGCGGGTAGGGGCTCCCTACGTCGTCAGAGGAAGGAGTGACGGATTATGACCGAGTTCGAGCGGTCCCGCAGGATGCCCGCGCCGGCCGACCAGGTGTTCCGCCAGGCGTGCGACGTCGGCAAACTGGATCTCTGGATGCCCCGTGAGCTGCACGTACATGCGGAGGAGCCGCCGGCGGTCACGGTCCACGAGGACGAGACGGGACAGGACGAACGCGCGCTGCTGCGGGCCGAGCAGGACCAACTGCGGATGGAGTGGGGCACGCGCGATGTGGACCGGTACGCCGGATGGCTGCAGGTCGCCGGCATCGACGACGACAGCAGCGATGTGACGGTCCACCTGTCCTTCTTCGACGAGCGGCACACGCCCCCGGCCGAGGCGGTGGAGCAGGCGCTGGACGACAGCCTCGAACGGCTGGCCGAGCAGGTGCGCCAGGCGGCCTGACCATCTGTCCGGCCCGCTCGGGCTAGTCCGCCTTCCCGTCGGGGTGCGCGTCCCCTGGACGGCCCGGGTGGCCCGGGCCGGCCGATGGGGTGGGCGGCAGGGGCGGGGCGAACGCGGAGGCCCGGGCGCCGGCCAGGCCGAGAACCTGCCGTATCCACGCCTCCAGTCCCGTCGGGTCCGGCGGGGTCAGAGGATCCTGCCCGCCGTGTGTTCCCTGCCCGCCCCGCCCGCCCGGTGTTCCCTGCCCGCCATGCGTGCCCTGCCCGCTCTGCCCGCCGTGCTCTCCGCGCCCCCGCCCGGGAGTCGCCGCGGTCACGCCGTCACCCCAGGAGGGCGGGGGCCAGCAGCCGCAGGTGCTCGATCTGCGCGCCGACCGAGTCGGCCAGCGGTTGGACGCACACGTGGTCGGCCCCCGCGTCGTGGTGGGCGCGGACACGCTCGGCGATCGCCTCCGGCTCGCCCCAGGCCACGATCGCGTCGATGAGCCGGTCGCTGCCCCCGCCCGCGAAGTCGTCGTCGGAGAAGCCCAGCTCGCGGAGATTGTTCACGTAATTGGGCAGGGAGAGGTACATGGCGGCGTACTCGCGGGCGATCTCCCGGGCGCGGCCGGCGTCGGTCTCGACCACCACGGCCTGCTCCGGGACGAGAACCGGGTCCTGGCCGAGGATCTCGCGCGCCTTCGCGGTGTGCTCGGGCGGCACGAAGTACGTGTGCGCCCCCTGGGCGTGCTGCGCCGCCAGTTCGAGCATCCGGCGGCGCAGCGCCGCCAGCACCCGGGGCGGCCTCTCCGCCAGCGGCACGCCGAACGACGCCCGGTCCATCCCGTCGAGATAGTCCCGCATGTACTGGAGCGGCGCGGAGTATTCGTGGCCGCGAGGGGCGACCAGCGGCTTGTGGCTCACGCCGAGGCCGAGCACGAATCGGTACCCCCACGCCTCGGCCAAGGTCGCGGCGCCGTTGGCCGCGGCCACCGCGTCCCGGCCGTAGATGTTCGCGATGCCCGTCGCCACGTGCAGCCGCTCGGTGGCCGACAGCAGGAGCGCCGCGTTCGTGAACGCCTCCCGCCCGTCCGGGGACTCGCCCACCCAGAGCGCCGGGTATCCGAGCCGCTCGATCTCCGCCGCGGCCGTTCTGGCCTCGTCCGCGGTCGCCGTTCTCGACAGTGAGAACAGCCACACTCCCGTACGGCCGAGGCGGCGCCTCAGCTGGGTCGATTCCACGGTGGGCGGTTGCGTGCGCTCGGCCATCCGGACGCTCCTTGTCTGTCACGCGAGATCGGGCGAAGGGGGCGGTTCGCCAGGGACGTCGCCCCCGCGGGGCCGGACGGCCGCGCCGGCGGGCGTCGCAGCCTCAGCATCGCATCGCACGCGCCGGGGACCTCGGCACCTCCCCGCGATCGGTTCCACGTGTCGGGGCGCACCGCCGCGCCCCGTACGGCTTACTCCGATTTCCCCGAATCCGGCGGTTCATCCATATTGGTCGCTGATTCGCCCCGAGGGCGGCGAGAGGTCCGTGAGGCGGAACCCACGAAACGGCAAAGGCCTGTCCCGGATCTTCGCGTCCTGGCGGCGGGGCCGCCGTCGCCACGTGTCTCCTGGGAGCCGACTCGCTCACTTCCCAGGAGGCCGAACATGAGGAAACTGCTGTATGCCGGCGCGGTCGCGATCAGCCTGCTGGCCGCCGGATGCGGCGGTGCCGGCGACGACGCCAGCCGCGTCGCCAACGACCAGCTCAACGAGTCGCAGACGCCCGAGCCCTCCGAGAACCCCTCGGGGACGACGCCGTCCGCCACCGGATACACCGCGTCGCCGACCTCTCCCGTCCAGGCGTCCCCCACGGGGCCCGCACGCATCGACGCGGCGCCCACCTCGCTCGGCAGCGTGCTGGTCGGCGTGGAGGGCCGCACGGTGTACCTGTTCACCAAGGACAAGGGCGGCGCCTCCGCCTGCACCCAGGCGTGCGCCGCCGCGTGGCCGCCCGTGCTCACCGCCGGCGCGCCCCAGGCGGGTACGGGCGTGCACGCGAACCTGCTCGGGACCCTCCACCGGGAGGACGGCACCACGCAGGTGACCTACAACAAGCACCCGCTCTACTACTACGTGAAGGACCAGAAGGCCGGCGACGTGCTCGGCCAGGGCCTGAAGGACTTCGGCGGCGAGTGGTACGCCGTCACCCCCGAGGGCAAGAAGGCCAAGCGTTAGTCTCGGAGCGCGGCCATGCTGTGCAGCAGCCGGGCGAGCAGGGCCGACAACTGCTCGCGCTCGTCCGGCGACAGCAGCGCCAGGAGCGACTCCAGCCCCCGCACGTGGTCCTCGACGCTGCGTTCGAGCAGGTCCCGGCCCGTGTCGGTGAGCCGTACGCGGACGCCCCGGCCGTCCTCGGGATCGGGCAGGCGGGCCAGCAGCCCCGCCGCCTGGAGACGGTCGAGGCGGTTGGTGGTCGCGGCGGGGGAGACCTGGAGGCCGCCGGGGCGTTCCTGACCGACGACTCGGTGCTCCACGTCCCCGGGCGCAGCACGAACACCGGCGACCACGCCGGGCGGGAGGCCGTCGTCGGTTTCGTGGTCAAGGCCGCCACGCTCAGCCAGGGGACGCTCAAGCTGCACGTCCACCGCGTCCTGGCCGACGACGAGGCGGCCGTCGCGCTCGCGACGTACACCGCGACGCGGCCGGACCGTGAGGTGCCGCTGGAGAACAACCTCGCGCACGTCATCACCATGCGCGACGGCAGGATCGCCGAGTCGTGGCTGCACAGCCGCGACCAGTACGAGGTAGACGCATTCTGGGGCGAATGACCCCGTTTCCCGGTCCGTTCGCGATCCGCCTTCCCCCCGCAGGAGGGCGGATTTCCCGTGTCCTCTCCAGCCCTGCCGGCCAACCCTTTCGGCAACCCTGGGGATCACCTGGCTACCACTGCTCGGAGCCCACTAGGCTTAGGGGCACTCCGCCCTGTGTCCGCGGCCGCTTGATCGTTTGAAAGTGGGCTCGCGATGGCATCGGACGCGTCGTCTCTTCTCGAGAACGTCCTCACCGGCATGGCCGACCTCTTCGGGGTCGACGGTGCCGCGCTGATGCTGCTCGATGGCCAGGACCGTCTCCGCGCGGTCGGGGCGACCGACGACGACGGCGTACTGCTGGAGTCCGCCCAGGAATCCGTGGGCGACGGTCCCGCCATCGAGAGCGCCGCCAGTGGCGGCCTCGTCGCGATCCCCGATCTGCACGCCGCGAGGCCCATGGGGTTCCCGCACGTGGCCGTCCACGCCCCGCCGGTCCGGGCCGTCCTCTCCGTACCGCTCATCGAGGATCGCGAACTCATCGGCGTCCTGGACTTCTACGCCCGTGACGGGCGCCTCTGGGACCGCACGGAGGCGGAGGCCGGATCACGCCTCGGCGAGCTGATGGTCATCGTTCTTCAGGTCCTGGCAGAGATCAGGACTGATCGAGCCCCCTCCGGGCAGTTGTGATGGCCGAATCGGCGCCTCTCCCCCAGGCCACGGCGGTGCGAGGTGAGGTTCACGAGAGGATACGGAATGACCCATATCGATCCTGAGGCTCTTGTCGCCAGCCTACGACGTCTGCAGAAGGACCGGGCGGCGACCGGGATCGTGCACCACCTTGAGCGCATCGTCCAAGTGGTCGACCGGCTTTTCGGATACTCCGGCGCCGGCCTGATGTTCGCCGAGGAGGACCGCACCCTTCGCTACCTCTTCGCCACCGACGAGCGTGGCCGTAGTCTCGAGCGCGCTCAGGCGGTGACGAGCCAGGGCCCGTGTGTGGCGGCGTACGTGGGCGACACCGCGGTGACGACGGTCGACGTGCGCGCCGACCGGCGGTGGCCGGCCCTGCGTGAACTGCTGCACCCCGAGGTGCGCGCGGTGGCGGGCGTGCCGATCCGGCTCGGCGGCGTGCCCGTGGGCACCCTCAACGTCTACCAGGACGCGCCGCACGAGTGGCAGGAGAGCGACACCCAGGCCCTCCACGCGTACGCCCACGTGATCGAGCAGGTCCTCGTGGCGTCGATGGAGGCGGACGAGAAGGCCGTGCTCGCCGACCAGCTCCAGTACGCCCTGGACTACCGGGTCGTGATCGAGCGGGCCATCGGCTATCTCATGGGCAAGCACGATCTGACGGCATCGCAGGCGTTCACCGGGCTGCGCAAGCAGGCCAGGGACAGTAGACGGAAGGTATCCGAGCTCGCGGCGGAGCTGCTGGGCGAGCAGGGCCAGAGGAATGTTGCGAATCCAGACCACGTCGTCTGAGGCCGGCATCCGGATGGCCGTGAACGGCGACCTCGACGTGTCGGGGGTGCCGGAGTTCCACGCCTGCCTGCGGCAGGTGCTGGGGACCTACCGGCCCGGACACGTCGAGGTCGACCTGGCCGGGGTCGGCTTCCTCGACTGCGCGGGCGCGCGGAGCCTCCTGTGGGCCGACGCGCGTGTGCGGGAGTGGGGCGGCGGCGTGACCTTCGTCCGCCCCGCCCCGCCGGTGCTGCGGCTGCTGCGGCTGCTGGGCTTCGACTCCGCGCTGTCCATCCGTACGGCGTCGCACGTGCCGCTGCCCCAGCCCACGGCCGAGGCCCGCCCCCGGCCCAACTGACCGGACGTACGGCCGGTGGGCCCGGCGGCCCGAGGTGGGCGATGGCCGGGCGATAGTCTTGCCGTGATGTATCGACTCGTGTTCACGCAGGTCCTGAGCCGCCTCGACGCGGAGGCCGTCCACCACCTCACGATCAGGCTGCTCCGCCTGCTCGGGATGTTCCCGCCCCTCGTGCGGCTGCTGCATCGGCTGCTCGCGCCGAGGGCGGAGTCGCTGCGCGTCCAGGCGTTCGGCGTCCACTTCGCCTCGCCGTTCGGGCTCGCCGCCGGGTTCGACAAGGACGCCGGATGCGCCGAGCCGCTGTCGGCGCTCGGATTCGGGTACGTCGAGGTCGGCACGATCACCGCGCACGCCCAGCCCGGCAACCCCCGGCCGCGGCTGTTCCGCCTGCCGGAGAGCCGGGCGATCATCAACCGGATGGGCTTCAACAACGCCGGGGCGGCGGCCGCCGCGAAGCGGCTGCGCAGGGTGCGCCACATTCCGGCCGTGGTCGGCGTCAACATCGGCAAGACCAAGGTCGTGCCCGAGTCCGGGGCCGTGCGCGACTACGTTGACAGCGCCCGCAGGCTCGCGCCGCTCGCCGACTACCTCGTGGTCAACGTGAGCTCGCCCAACACCCCGGGTCTGCGCGACCTGCAGGCCGTGGACCGCCTGCGGCCGCTGCTGTCGGCGGTCAAGGAGGCGGCCGGGCGCACCCCGCTGCTCGTGAAGATCGCGCCGGACCTTGCGGACGAGGACGTGGACGCCGTGGCCGAGCTCGCCGCCGAGCTCGGGCTGGCGGGCGTCATCGCGACCAACACCACGATCAGCCGCGAGGGCGTCGCGAGCACCGAGGCGGGAGGCCTGTCCGGGCAGCCGCTCAAGGCCCGCTCGCTTGAGGTGCTGCGCCGCCTGCGCCAGAAGGCCGGCGACCGGCTCACGCTCGTCTCCGTCGGCGGCGTGGAGGACGTCGACGACGTCTGGGAGCGGCTGCTGGCCGGCGCCACCCTCGTGCAGGGATACACCGGCCTGATCTACGAGGGCCCCCTGTGGCCGTCGCGGATCAACCGGCAGCTCGCCCGCCGGCTGCGGCGGCACGGCTACGGCTCGGTCCGCGAGATCGTCGGCCGCACCGCATGAATCCCCTTCTCCCGAGAATGGAGAGCGCCATGAGCGTCAAGACCTACACCGTGCAGGGCATGACCTGCGGCCACTGCGTGAGCTCGGTCAAGGAGGAGGTCGGCGAGATCCCCGGCGTCACCGGCGTCGAGGTTGATCTCGACAGCGGCCGCCTCGACGTCTCCGGGGACGTCGCCGACGACGCCGTGCGCAAGGCCGTCGAGGAGGCCGGCTACACCCTCGTGTGAACTTCGGCCGCGCCCACCGGTCACGTCGGCGCCATCCGCTCCCGCCCGCCTGCCCCGGCGCTAGGGTGATCCGCCATGGGTGTCCTGGTCGACTACTTCACCGCCGATTCCGACCGGTCCGCCCGGCGTGCCCTGTCCGCCGGGCCGGGGGCGGTCGACCTGCCGTATGTGGACTGCAAGGGATGGCTCGACGAGCTCGACACGCTGGCCGCCGAGCTCAGCGGACGCGACCTCAGCGAGTTCGGCGAGACCGAGACGGTCGTCACGGACGGCGAGGCGGCCGGCGTGGAGCGCGTGGCGTCCGAGACCGTCGAGGCGCTCGCCGCCGTGGACGACGCGCGGCTGGGTGAGTACGCCGAGGAGGAACTCCTCGACGAGTTCGAGGTCGAGCGCGTCACGGCCCTGCGGGACCTGGCCCGCACGGCCGTACGGCTCAACCAGGGGATGTATTGCTGGATGTGCCCCTGAACGCCGCGAACAGCTCCTCGCGGAGGGCGGGCGGCAGCCTGCGGCCCATGTCCAGAAGGCTGACCACCGCGTGGTCGTCGTTGTGCTCCACGGCACTGCCTGCGAGGAACTCCAGGCTGAAGCGGGCCTCCTCCCGGTGTTTCGGGTCCGGCCACGCCTCCACAAGCGGCAGCACCGCCCGCATCCGCGCGGTCACGCGGTCGAGAAGCGCGTAGCCGGGCGGGCCGGGCCAGCGCTGCGCGTACAGGTCGATGTGCTTGAAGGCGACGTCGTCCAGCTCGGCGGCCGTGAAGTCGTTGCCGGTGAACGCGTTGCGCTCCCGGCCCAGCGCGGCCTGGTTCTTCGTGGGACGGCCCCAGAAGTTGATGTCGTGGAGCCTCCCGGAGAAGACGCAGCCGACGAACTCGGCCTCGGTCGTGAACGTCTGCTGCCTCAGCCGCGCCCGGTCGAACACGCACCTCTCGAATCGGACGTTGCCGAACGAGGTGAGGGGCGCGAAGCGCGTACGCCGGAACACGCAGTCGCGGAAGACCGACCGCGGCCATACGTCGCCCCTCCACGTCCGCCGGAGGCCGGCGCCCATCGTCAGGGTGTCGAAGGCGGCACCGGAGAAGTCGCAGCCGTCGAACTCGCTGCCTTCGACGATGACGTCGGAGAACCGGGTTCCGGAGAAGTCGACGTTCACCAGCCGTGCCCGCTCGAAGATCACGCTCGACACTCCGGGCGGCAGCTCGAACCGCTGGTCGCGCAGCTCGCCGCGGGCGACCCAGGCGTGCCGCCACTCTTCCCGGCTCGGCCGCAGGCTGAACGGCTCGGCCCTCCTCACGCGGACCGCCCGCCGCGGCCGTCGCCCGCGGAGAGGCGAATCACGATCATGCGCTCCGAAAGTACGAGATCATGCATGGGCGGAGTCTCGCAGCCCGCCCCGACAAAGCTAAGCGAGCGACCCCCATGAGCGCCATCTACGACCAGGCCGACGGCGAGCGGATCGCCGTGGCCGACAGCGGTGATTCCGTGAGCATCATCAACCGCTCCGGGAGGATCGTCGTCGCCAAGAAGGACGTACGCAGGCTCGCCGAGCGGGTCCTCGCCGCGGCGGGCCGGGTGGCCGTCGTCCTGTTCCCGCCGGCCCTGCGGAAGGACACGCTGTCGGTCTCCGGCCCGTCCGGGCGGTGGAAGGTCCGCGTCTCGCCGAAGAACGGCGCTCGTGTCCTCGTCGAGGTCGATCCGCAGGGTCTCGGGCCGGCCGAGGCCTACGAACTCGCCGCCGCCGTCGCGGTGGCCGGGCGCCACATCGGCGACGCCGCACAGGCCGATCTGCGCCTGACCGCGAGGATCCGCGAGGTGATCGACACCTACCAGGGCCTCGACGCGGAGAAGATCGCGGCCGCCATCGTCGCCGAGGTCCTCGACGGAGCGTGACAGCCCGCCCCGCCGCACCGTGAAAAGCCGGTTGCCCCGCGCGCCGGAGCCCGCGGAGGATGTCGGCCATGGGAGACGGGCACGTGCGCGGACTGGAGCTGTCGCGGCGGTTCTACCTGGAGGCGGTGGCGCCGCTGCTGGCGCGGCGCTTCGGCGGCCTCACGCACACGGCGGCCCTCCTCGGTCCTGGCTCGGAGGTGCTCGGGTACGACACCGAGCGGTCCACCGACCACGACTGGGGTCCACGGCTGCAGCTGTTCCTGAGTCCCGAGGACGCCGCCGCCCACGGAGAGGCCGTGGACGCCGCGCTCGCCGGGAGCCTGCCGCCGGACTTCCTCGGCTATCCCACGAACTTCGGCTCGACCGGGGTCGGCGGCACCCGGCACATGGAGACGGCGGACGGGCCGCTCCGGCACGGAGTGGTGGTGGCAGAGCTGACCGCATGGCTCACCGGGCACCTCGGGTTCGACCCGATCGCGGGCGTCGGCCTGTCCGACTGGCTGGCGACGCCCACCCAGACGCTCGCGGAGATCACGGCGGGAGAGGTCTTCCACGACGGCCTGGGCCTGCTCCTGCCGGTGCGCCGGCGCCTCGCCTGGTATCCCGGCGACGTCTGGCGCTACGTCCTGGCCTGCCAGTGGCGGCGGATATGTCAGGAGGAGGCGTTCGTGGGCCGCGCCGGCGAGGTCGGCGACGAACTGGGCTCGGCCGTCACCTGCGCCCGCCTGGTGCGCGACCTCATCCGGCTCGCCCTGCTCATGCACCGCCGCTACCCGCCGTACGGCAAGTGGCTGGGCAGCGCCTTCGCCGCCCTGCCGTGCGGCCCGGCTCTGGCGCCCGTGCTCAGGGCGGCCGTGTCGGCCACGGACTGGCGGGACCGCGAGGGCCACCTCGCCACCGCCTACGAGGCCCTCGCGGCCCTGCACAACGCCCTCGGCCTCACCGCGCCCGTCGATCCGCGCACCCGGCCCTACCACAGCCGGCCCTTCCGGGTGCTGCACGCCGAGCGCTTCACCGAGGCGCTCCTGCAGACCATCGCCGATCCGGAGGTGCGGCGGCTGCCTCTGACCGGCGCGGTGGACCAGTACGTCGACAGCACCGACGCGCTGGGCGACCGCCCCCGCGTGCGGCGCGTCGCGGACGCGGCCCGGCGTTAGAGGCTGGGCCGGGTGGAGTCGGCCGACAGGCTGAGCTCGTGCAGATGGCGCATCACGTCGTGCACGGCGACGGCGCCCGGGCGGTGGCGACGCCATCCGGTGCCGCCCCGCTGCCACGGCCGGGGCCCGGACAGCGGGCGGTACTCCACGCCGAACGCGTCCATCCGCGCCAGGTGGGCGTCGAGGCGGCGGAGGAAGTCCTCGGACCCGGCCGGGCCGCCGGTCCACGCGACCTCGGCCGCCGCGCAGCCCCGGGGCCAGGCGCGGTAGTCGAGCGTCCGGCCGTCCGGGATGCGCTCGCTCCACAGCTGGAACTGGACGCCGATCACCCGCTCACGCTCCTCCTCCGGCCACTCGGACGGCGCGGGCGCGAAGGCCGCCACGTCGGCCACGGTGATCGCGTCTCCCAGGCCGGCCGGCTCCTCGGGAGAGGCCGCCTCGGCGTAGTCGAAGTACATCGGGAAGACCGGTGTCGCCACCACGTCGTGCCCCGCCGCCGCGGCCCGGCGGGCGACGTGCTCGCCGCGCCAGGGCATCACGATCGTGTCCGGCCTCAGCCTGCCGCTGACGAACGCCTCGTCCCACACCACCGTGCGGCTGCCGCGGTCGGCCAGCGCGTCGGCGAGCCGCCGCAGGAACCAGGCGTGCAGGTCACCGGTGCTCTCCAGGCCCAGCGAGGCCTGGTACGCCGAGATCTCGGCCGACGCCGCCCAGTCGTCGAGCACGCACTCGTCGCCGCCGATGTGGAAGTAGGGCACCTCGCCCAGGGCCTCGGCGATCTCGGCGAACACGGTGGTCAGGAAGTCGACGGTCGCCGGGAGCGGGGACAGGATCGCCGACGAGATGCCCCACCGGTCCAGCACCTCGTAGCGCTCCTCCGGCCGGGACGCCAGCGCGGGATAGGCGGCCAGCACGGCGGAGGCGTGCCCCGGCACGTCGATCTCCGGCACGACGGTGACCGCCCGCGCCCGCGCGTACGCCGAGATCTCCGTCAGGTCGGCGAGCGTGTAGTGGCCGCCATGGGGGACGCCGTCGAAGGCGAGCTCTTCGCCCCTGTGGCTGGTGATCGTCCGCGCCCGGTGCGAGCCCACCTCGTGCAGCAGCGGGAACGCCCTGCTCTCCACCCGCCAGCCCTGGTCGTCGGCCAGGTGAAGATGCAGCCGGTTCAGCTTGTGCAGCGCCATCAGGTCGATCATGCGCAGCACCTCCCGCTTCGGCAGGAAGCTGCGGGCCACGTCGACGTGCGCGCCGCGCCAGGAGAACCCGGGCGCGTCCTCCACCCGCCCGCAGGGGACGGTCCAGGACGTCCCGGGCACGAGGGCCGACCGGAACGCCTCGGCCGGCAGGAGCTGCCGCAGCGTCTGCCCGGCGTAGAAGGCGCCCGCCCGGTCTCCGGCCGCGATGCGCACGCCGTCGCCCGCGATCGTCATCGTGTACGCCTCCGGCCCGAGCCGGGGGTCCTCCTCCACCCGCACGGCCGCCGTGGCGGCGTCGCCGGGCCTGAGGTCGAGCACAGGGAGCGCGAGCCGTACGGCGTCGGTGAGCGGGGCCGGGCCCGACACGGCGGAGCCGGGCGCGATCTCGGCCGATCCCGAGCCCGTCTCGACGAGCCTCGGCAGGGGGAGGAGATGCATCATGCCGCCGATGATGCCAAACCCCACCGGCGGTCCCGCCACCCCCTTCAGAGCCCCCTGAGAGCCGCCGAGAGCCCCCGAGGCGCGGTCAGCGGGCGGAGGCGAGGTAGTTCTCCAGGCCCTTCGCCAGCGACTGCGCCATCTTCGCGCGGAACGCGGAGTCCTTGAACTTGGCGGCGTCCTTGGCGTTGCGCATGTTGCCGCACTCGATGAAGATCTTCGGCACCGTCGACAGGTTGAGCCCGCCGAGGTCGCTGCGGTAGTTCAGCGCCTGCCTGCCGATGTAGTTCGAGTACGGCAGGCCCGTGCCGCTGTGGAAGGCGTCCCGCACGGTCTCGCCGAGACGCGCCGAGTCCTTCACGACCCGATCGACCGGCCCGCCGATCTTCTTCGGCATGATGACGTGGAACCCGCGGAGGTTCGCCGCCGCGCCGTCGCCGTGGATGGAGATCGCCGCGTCCGCGTGGGCCTTGTTCCCGATGGCGGCCCGCTGGTTGATGCAGGGACCCCACTCGGTGCCGCTCGTCCGGGTGAGCTTGACCGTGGCCCCCCGGGCCCGCAGCAGCTTGGCGAGCCTGTTGGACACGTCCCAGGTGAAGGCCGCCTCGGTGTAGCCGTCGTTCGTCGACGTGCCGGTCGTGTCGCAGGCCTTCTTCTGGTTGGAGATGTCGACCAGCTGGTTGATCTCCTTGGTGTGGCGGAAGTTGCCGCCGTTGTGGCCCGGGTCGATCACCACGACCTTCCCGGTCAGCGGCAGGGCCTGCGTCTCGGAGGCGGCCGTACGCGTGGCCGGGGCGGCCGTCCCGGAGACGTCCGCCTGGTTCTGGGTCGCGGCCGGCCGTCCGAGCCGGGGCGAGGCGGCGGGGGCGGCGGCCCCCGTGTCGGAGACCTCAGCGCCGCCGCAGGCGACGGCTCCGACCCCGCACAGGGCCAGGGCTGCGGCGGCGAGTGGTCGTCTGATCACGGTCGAAATCCCTTCCCGGAGGTGTGGTCTCCCCAACCTAAAGGGAACGGAGTCGTGATCAGACCGTTATGCCGGAAACCTGCCCACCCACGCCGGCTCGGGGACCTCCTGCCGATGCAGGAGAGCGGCCAGCTCACGGGCGTCCTCGGCGTCGAGGCCCAGCACCACGCGGGGCCGTCCCCAGGGGTGGTCGATCGAGTGGGCGACGTAGCTCGCCACCGACTCGGCGACGTCCTCGCTGCCCAGCCCCCGGCTCTCCCTCCAGTGCGCCCAGGCCCGCTCCAGTTCGCCGGCGGCCCGCTGAGCGCAGGAGACCAACTCAGGATCACGCATGAATCCCCCCGAATTCCCGGGCGCCGGCCTGCGGGCAGCCCTTCCGCGACCCGCCGGGGGCCGGCGCCACGGCTGAAGTCAACACCGGCCGCGAGGGGACACGTCGGTGATTGACCTAGCTTTGGCCACCACTTGGAGCGGGCCCGGTGCTGCGCCGTACGACGAGCTGCGGGCTCACCTGCCGCAGCCGGGCGGTCTTGCCGGGCTCGGTGATGCGGTCGCTCAGCAGCGCCGCCGCCGAGCGGCCCATGGCCCGCCGGGGCTGGTCCACGCTGGTCAGCGAGATGTGGGTGACGGCCGCGAGATGGGTGTTGTCATATCCGACGACCGACAGGTCCTCGGGCACCCGTAGCCCCAGCTCGCTCGCCGCGGTCAGCACGCCCATGGCCACGATGTCGTTCGCCGCGAAGATCGCCGTCGGCCGGGGGTCGCGCTTCAGCAGCGCCAGCGCCGCGCGCCGGCCGCCCTCCTCGCTGAAGTCGCCGTGCTCGACCATGATGTACGGCGCCAGCGCGTGGCGGCGCATGGCCACCAGGTAGCCCTCGCACCGGCAGCGGGCGGCCGACGACGGGGCGCCCTCGATGTGGGCGATGCGCCGGTGGCCCAGCTCCACGAGGTGGTCCACGGCGTAGCGGGCGCCGAGTTGGTCGTCGTCGACGACGATGTCCACGCCCTCGAGTTCGACGTCGCGCTCGCCGACCACCACGGTGGGCGTGTAGGCCGCGGCCTCGGCCAGCGTGTCGCTGGACGGCGCGACCCCGAGCAGGACCAGGCCGTCCACCCGCAGTTCGAGGAACGCCTCGACGGCCTCGTCCTCGAACGCCGGGTCCCAGCGGCCGCTGCCGATCAGCAGCCGCAGCCCGTCGCCGTGCAGGCTCTCCTGCAGGCCGTCGAGGAACTCCGCGTAGAAGGGGTTGTGCAGGTCGGCCACGAGCGCGCCCACCAGGTGGGTGCGCCCCTCGACCAGGCTTCGGGCGACCGCGTTCGGGCGGTAGCCGAGCTCCCTGGCGGCCTGGAGGACCGCCTCCCTGCGGTGCTCGCTCACGTGCGGGGAGCCCCGCAGCACGAGAGACACCAGCGACTTGGAGACTCCTGCCCGCTCGGCCACGTTGCGGATCGTCGGGCGTGGCCGCGGGCTGAACCCATCGGACAGTCCGCCGGTGGGGATCGCGACCCCGACGTCTTTCCGGGCAGTGGTCTGCATGGACGGTCCTGACATGGTTCTCCCCACGATGCGTGGACGTGCACCTGACACACCAAACGATCGAGTTGCCCTGAGGGTACGGGTTGATCGCGGTAAGACAGGATCCTTCCTCTAATCGGGCGTTGGGAAGGTTAGCCGCACGATGGGGAGGACGGCGGAGCCGGGAGGGGGTTCCAAGGGGAACCCTTGATCTGGCCGGTCCCCCTCCCAGGGGGCCGATTCGCTAGGGTGCGGGGTGTGAGTGCCACACGCCAAGCGGAAGACGGGGCACGGCCGGCGCGCCGCAGGCTCAGCGTGGACCGGCGGCGTGAAGAGCTCATCGCCGCCGCGCTCGAGCTGTTCAGCAGGCACGACGCCGAGGACGTCTCGATCGACGACGTGGCGGCTTCCGCGGGCGCGTCGAGGGCGCTCGTCTACCACTACTTCGGTGGCAAGCAGGAGCTCTACGTGGCGGCCCTGCGCAGCGCGGCCGCCGAACTGCGGGCGCGGTTACAGCCGCAGGGCGAGGGCGGGCCGCTGGAGCAGCTCACTTCGGGCCTGACGCGTTACTTCGACTTCGTCGAGGAGCACGCGGCCGGCTTCGCCGCGTTGCTCAGGGGAGGCCCGGCCAATCGCGCCGGGGAGATCGGCGAGATCGTCGACGGGGTGCGGCAGCGCATGCTGCGCATGATCGTTCATCAGATGGGGGTCGACGCGCCCGGTCCGGCGTTGCGCGTCACGCTGAGGTCGTGGGTCGCCTCGGTGGAGACGGCCGGCCTCGACTGGCTGGAGCACCGCGACATGGAGCGGGCCGAGCTGGAGCGCCTCCTGGTGGACCAGATGGTCGCGCTCCTGCGGGCGGCGAGCGAGCACGATCCCGGGGTGCGGGTGCTGCTGGAGACCCTGCTGCCCGTGCACCGGGCGTCTGAGAACCCGGCATCTGAGAAGCGGGCATCTGAGAACCCGGCGGCCGCGAACCGTGAGGCCGTTCCCTGAACTCTCACCGCGTTCGTGAGACGTCCCGAGGCGCGAGTGCCAGGGCCGTACGCATGGGAAGACGAGGGGAACCGCCGGGGGCGGACGGACCGTGTACGCGGGGAGGCGCCGGGCGGGCGGCGCCGACCCCAGATCCCCTCCCATGACCCGTAGCGGTCACGGGAGCGTGGTGGACGCGCTCACATCCCCGACGCGAGCGCGCCGTCGTTCCCCCGTGGCGTGACGGCCACGTCCTACTCGGACCGCTGCTGCGGAATCCCCGCGAGCAGTGCCCGGACCTCGGTCTCCCGGTACCGCCGGTGACCGCCGAGGGTGCGGATGGACGTCAACTTGCCCGCCTTCGCCCACCGGGTGACGGTCTTGGGGTCGACGCGGAACATCGTGGCGACCTCCGCCGGGGTGAGCAGTGGCTCGGCCTCGGGTGTACGAGCTGACATTTGTGCGGCCTCTCCTCCGTGTGGACCGCCGGCAGCGATCCTGCGACTTGTCTGGCGCAAGTGCCCCTTCCGCCAAGCCCTGCCCCGTCGCGTCGGCCGGAGCGGCGTCGTCCGCCTCGCCCGCGAGAGCTCCTCGCAGGCTCGGACCTTCCGCGCGCCAGGAGTCGTCGCCGACAGCACTGTGTCGGCTCCTCCTCCGCCTTGCGATGCACCACTCTGGACACCGCTGCGTTCGGGCAAATCTTGTCGGTCGCGGCACTGTCACGGATGTCCTTCAATGATCCAAAAACGTGCGGTTTCTAGGACCATTTACGGCATCACCCGATGTGACCATACAGCCACGTAGTGCGATTGGCGAGCCCTCTGGGCACAACGTCTCGACCACGGGTTGATGTCACGCTCGGTGATTCTAGCGACACGTTTCGTGGTATCGCAGTGAAAACGGCAAACTACTCAGTTCGTAGATGTGAGATCGACTATGTCATGACCTGAATCGGCAGGTCAGGACATGTTCATGACCGTCAGTTTGCCGATTCCAGGGCCCGGATCGACCTCCAGCGGAGAATCACCCGCTGATACATCGCGAAGGCAAGTTCTTCCTGACCGTTGTCCAAACCCGCGAGGGCGGTCGCCACCTCGGCGACGGACTGGTCGCCCTGGAGGGTCCGGTCGTCCATCAGGTGGACGAGGCCGCCGTAGTCGAGCTCCACCAGCGAGTGGGGGTGGAACTCCTCCAGCCAGCGGCCCACCTCCTCGACCTCGGTGAGGGCCGCCACCTGTCCCACGTGCCTGCGGATCACCACCAGCGCGCGCGCCACCCGGCGCCGGGCCTGCGCCATCGAGGTGACGTACAGCATGTTCCTGGGCGGCGCGGCGGTGGTCTGCGCGCCCGCCTCGGCCGGCTGCTCCGAGCCCAGCACGAGCCAGCGCTCGGCAGAGTCGAACGGCGCGAACCACGCGATCGGCACATGCCACGTGCTCGTGCGGATGTGGGTGCGCAGGGACTGCTCTCCCCGCTTGAACCGGTCGAAGTCGTCGGCGGTCTGCTCCGCGATGGCCTGGGGCACGAACCGGGAGGCGAGCTTGACGGGGACGCTCCCGCGGAACGACGCGAACGCCAGCCACGACCGCAGCCTGCTCTGCCAGGGGCAGACGTACAGCGTCTCCTCCACCCGGCGCAGGTAGGCGTTGGGGCTCTCCCGCTCGGGCGCCGGCAGCGGCGGAACCGACAGCAGGCGGCGGACCGCCTCGCCGTGTTCGACCTCGAGCGCGCCCGCCCGGCGCGGCCGGTCGCGCGATTCGGCGTACCGGACCCACCGAGCCTGATCCTGCGGGGCGAAAGCGGTCAGCGGCTCGTACACACGGAGATAGGCGGCGTAGGGGAGCACACCAGAATCGTGCCACGTCGCGGGACGCATGTGCAGCACCGTCCCGGCTTTTCATGATCGTTTCGCGGGTGCATCGGATAAGCTGAAGGCCGATCGCCGCAACGAGGCGGCGTACACGATCAGGAGTCACCACCGTGACCGACGTTTTCGGGCTGTCCCACAAGGATTCCAGCTCCGGCGGCGACACGAACCCCGCCCAGCCGGTGCGACACGAACAGGTCGTCTTCTGCTCCGACGAGCGTAGCGGCCTGTACGCCATCATCGCGATCTACAGCACCGCGCTCGGACCGGGGCTCGGCGGCACCCGGTTCTACCCCTACCAGAGCGAGCAGGCCGCACTCGCCGACGTGCTCAACCTCTCCCGGGCCATGGCGTACAAGAACGCGCTGGCCGGCCTCGACCACGGCGGCGCCAAGGCCGTCATCATCGGCGACCCCGCGGCCGACAAGAGCGAGGCGCTGCTGCGGGCCTACGGCAGGTTCGTCCAGTCGCTCGGCGGCCGCTACTACACGGCCTGCGACGTGGGCACCTACAGCGAGGACATGGACGTCGTGGCGCGCGAGTGCTCCTACGTCACCGGCCGCACCCAGGCGCACGGCGGCGCCGGAGACTCCTCCATCCTCACCGCCTTCGGTGTGTTCCAGGGCATGCGGGCCGCCGCCGACCACGTGTACGGCGCGTCCTCCCTGAGCGGCAGGCGGGTCGGGGTCGAGGGGGTCGGCAAGGTCGGCCGCCGACTCGTCGACCACCTGATCGAGGACGGGGCCGAGGTCGTGATCTGCGACGTCGACGAGCAGGCCGTCGAGCGGGTGCGGCGGCGCCACCCCGCCGTCGAGGCCGTGCCCGACGCCGCCACCCTCGCGGCCTCCGACATCGACGTGTACGCGCCCTGCGCCCTCGGCGGCGCGCTGGACGACGAGACCGTCCCCCGGCTCAAGGCGAAGATCGTATGTGGTGGGGCCAACAACCAGCTCGCCCATCCCGGTGTCGAGAAGCAGCTCGCCGAGCGGGGCATCCTGTACGCCCCGGACTACGTCGTGAACTCCGGCGGGGTCATCCAGGTGGCCGACGAGATCGAGGGCTTCGACATGGACCGGGCCCGCGCCCGGGCGGCGAAGATCTTCGACACGACCTTGAGAATCTTCCGCTCGGCCGAGGAGGAAGGCGTCCCTCCCGCCGTCGCAGCGGATAGGCTGGCAGAGCGGAGAATGTCAGAAATCGGTCGGCTAAGGGGTATTTGGCTCCGGCGCTGACCGCCGCCGCTCGTACGACGTACCGAGCGGCGCACAAACCAGGTACGGTAATAGGCGAACGAGAGACTGACGCCTGAAGTCAGGTGGCGTCGGTGCGCGGTGCGTTAGTGACGAGGGGTCGGGCACGGCCCCGCATGAGGGGGTCGAGCCAATGGGGCGCGGCCGAGCCAAGGCCAAGCAGGTCAAGGTCGCCCGTCAGCTGAAGTACAACAGCGGCGGTACGGATCTTGAGCGCCTGCGCGCGGAGCTCGGAGTCGTGGACGCCGACGATTCCGGCCACAGTGACGAGCATGACCCTTACGACGAGTTGGCTGATCGCTACGCCGATTACGCGGCCGTCGACGACGACGACGGCGACGACGATCGCCGTGGGCGGCGTTGACCCGGTTCTGATCGCCAGGTGAGTGACCCGGCGGGGATGTTCCCGCCGGGTTCTCTCTCTGTCCGCGAGTCGCTCTCCCGCGAGCCCCTCGCCTCCGCTACGGAGACGGGTGCTGGGTGAGAGCCGGCCGGCCGCGCGGTGTTGTGGTCGGCCGCATTTGTGGCCGGACACGGTCATGGCCGGTCGGCGTAATCGGCGTGCCTTCTCATCGTCGAGTCGCCCATACCGGGCCGTCGTGGTCGCCGTCACGGTGCGATGCTCGGGTGCCTTCTCTGCTTCCAGCGGCGGACCCGGAAGAGTCCGCCGTGGCCGCGCCTCCCGAATGTGACGGATCGCACGAGGCCGCGGACATCCTCCGGACGTCAGCGCCCGGACACGCGGGTCGCAACGACGTGACCGCCCCTGACCCTTGGTGCCGGTGCGCCGGCCGCCGGCCGATCAGTCGCGGCCGTCCCGCCACGACCTCCATCCGGCGACCGTTCGTCGGGCCGGGCGGCCCGGGGACATCACTGACGGAAACGGGCCCGTCCCTCGCCCGCGACGACCTCGCCCAGCACCCAGGCGGGCAGGCCCCGACCGGTCAGCAGCGCGAGCGCCTTGTCGGCCTCCGCGGCCGGAACGATCGCGCACATGCCCACGCCGAGGTTGAACGTCTTGTCCATCTCCTCCTGGGGCACGCCGCCGCGCCCGGCCAGCACCTCGAAGATCGCGGGCGGGGTCCAGGAGTTCCGGTCGAGAATGGCGTCCACCGTGCCGGGCAGTGACCTGGCCAGGTTGGCCGCCAGCCCGCCGCCGGTGATGTGGGCCAGGGCGTGCACCTCGGTCTCCCGGATGAGCGCCAGGCAGTCGAGCGAGTAGATGCGCGTGGGCTCAAGCAGTTCCTCGCCGAGCGTACGGCCCAGCTCGGGCAGCTCCTGCTCCAGGCCCAGCCCGGCGGTCTTGATCACGTGCCTGACCAGCGAGTAGCCGTTGGAGTGGACACCGCTGGAGGCCAGCCCGAGCACCACGTCCCCCGGCACGACCCGGTCGGGGCCGAGCATCTCGTCCGCCTCGACGACCCCGGTGCCGGCGCCCGCGAGGTCGTACTCGTCGGGGCCCATCGCGCCGGGGTGCTCGGCGGTCTCCCCGCCGACCAGCGCGCAGCCCGCGAGCCGGCACCCCTCGGCCACGCCGCCCACGATGTCGGCGATCCGCTCGGGCACGACCTTGCCGCACGCGATGTAGTCGGTCATGAACAGCGGCTCGGCCCCGCAGACCACGAGGTCGTCCACGACCATGCCGACGAGGTCGATGCCGATCGTGTCGTGCTTGCCGAGCTGCTGGGCCAGCATCACCTTGGTGCCCACGCCGTCGGTTGACGTGGCCAGCAGCGGCCTGCGGTAGCGCAGGAACGCCGAGGCGTCGAAGAGCCCGGCGAAGCCGCTGGCGTCGTCCACGACCTCCGGGCGCCGGGAGCGCGCCACCCGCGACTTCATCAGCTCGACCGCGCGGTCGCCGGCCTCGATGTCGACGCCGGCGTCGGCGTAGCTCGTCATCGCTGAGCCTCCAGCACGAACTTGCCCACCCTGTCGTCCTCGATCGGAATGGGGTACTCACCGGTGAAGCACGCGCGGCAGAGCCGGTCGGCCGGCAGCGTCGTCGCCCGGGTGAGCCCCTCCAGGGAGATGTACCCGAGGGAGTCGGCGCCGAGCGAGGAGCGGATCTCCTCGACCGACAGAGATCCGGCGATCAGCTCCGCGCGGGTGGCGAAGTCGATGCCGTAGAAGCACGGCCAGGCGACCGGGGGCGAGGAGATCCGCACGTGGACCTCGGTGGCCCCGGCCTCGCGCAGCATCTTCACGATGGCCCGCTGGGTGTTGCCGCGGACGATCGAGTCGTCCACGACCACCAGGCGCTTGCCCTCGATGACCTCGCGCAGCGGGTTGAGCTTGAGGCGGATGCCGAGCTGGCGGATGGTCTGCGACGGCTGGATGAACGTCCGGCCGACGTAGGAGTTCTTCACCAGGCCCTGGCCGTACGGGATGCCGCTCTGCTCGGCGTAGCCGATGGCGGCGGGGGTGCCGGACTCGGGCGTGGGGATCACGAGGTCGGCGTCCACCGGGTGTTCGCGGGCCAGCACGCGGCCGACCTCGACCCGGGTGGACTGCACGCCGCGCCCGGCGATCGTGGTGTCGGGGCGGGCGAGGTAGACGTACTCGAACAGGCAGCCCTTGGGCTCGGCCGACGCGAAGCGCCGCGAGCGGACCCCGCGCTCGTCGATGGTCAGCAGCTCGCCGGGCTCGATCTCGCGGATGAACGACGCGCCGACGATGTCGAGGGCGGCGGTCTCGGACGCGACCACCCAGCCGCGCTCCAGCCGGCCCAGCACGAGCGGGCGGATGCCCTGCGGGTCGCGGGCGGCGAACAGCGTCGTCTCGTTCATCCAGACGAGCGAGTAGGCGCCCTTGACCTCCGGGAGCAGCTCGGCCGCCACGTCCTCGACCGGGCGCGAGGAGTCCTGCGCCAGGAGAGCGGTGAGCACCTCGGTGTCGGTCGTCGCCCGGGTCGAGCCCGGCGCGAGCCGTTCTGCGAGGTGGGCGGTGTTGATCAGGTTGCCGTTGTGGGCGAGCGCCAGCCCCTTGCCGTCGCTGGAGTTCAGCGTGGGCTGCGCGTTCTCCCAGACGCTCGATCCGGTGGTGGAGTAACGGCAGTGTCCGATGGACAGGTGCCCCCGAAGGGTGCCGAGGATCGACTCGTCGAAGACCTGGGCCACCAGGCCCATGTCCTTGTAGACGAGGATGCGGTTGCCCTCGCTGACCGCGATGCCCGCGGACTCCTGTCCGCGGTGCTGCAGCGCGTAGAGGCCGTAGTAGGTGAGTTTGGAGACGTCCTCCCCGGGCGCCCATACGCCGAAGACGCCACAGGCGTCCTTCGGAGCGCGGTCCTGGGGGTCGAGGTCATGGCCCAGCCGGCCGTCGCCCTTCAACACGTACTTGAGTCTATTTGGGCATTGGCGCTGCTCAAACCCGGGCATGCCCGTCAGGCGCCGGAACCATCACCCGCCCTTTGCCGTGTCGCCCCTGCTCACACGCGGAATTCGGGGCAGCCTGGGCTTTCGGACAGGCCCTAAGAATCGGAAATGGCCCAGAACCGGTACGGGAGGGATGAACGTGGCGACACCCGACGACCCCGGGCGCCCGCGGGAGCCGTACGGCCCGGGGAACCCGGAGGAGCGGGAGCCGCCGGCGGGAGGACCCGCAGGCCCGCCCTATGGTCAGCCCCCCTACGGAGGCCCGCCCCATGGCCCGCCTCCTTATGGACAGCCTCCCTACGGGCAGCCGCCGTACGGAGGGCCGCTGCCGCCGCCCCCGGGACCTGGCGGACCTCCCGGTGGGCCCTGGGGACCCCAACCGGGCGGCGGGCTCGGGACGGCCGCGCTGGTGCTCGGGATCTGCTCGATCGTCCTGCTGCTGGTCTGCGGCGTCGGCACGCTCGTGGCGATCGTCGGGCTCGTCATCGGCATCGTGGCGATCGCCAGGAACTCCAACCGGGGCAGGGCGGCCGGAGGAGTGGTGCTGAGCACACTGACCCTGCTGCTCGCCCTGATCATGAGCGTGGCGCTCTACAACTGGTTCAAGACCAGGCATGTCGGCGAGTGCTTCGACCGCCGGGTCTACCCCACACAGGAGGACGCGCAGCGCTGCGTGCAGAACAAGCTCTCCGGGTTCCAGTGACCCGGGCGGGGCTCACCAGAGCGGCAGCAGCGCGGACAGGTCGGCCCGGGAGCCGCTGGCCGCGATCTTCCCGGCGGCGGTGGCGTCGGCCCACGACAGCCGGCCGGTGGCCAGTTCGAGCCAGGTGCGAGGGTCGGTCTCGATGACGTTGGGCGGGGTGCCCCGCGTGTGCCGGGGCCCCTCCACGCACTGCACCGCGGCGTGCGGGGGGACCCGCACCTCCACCGACCGTCCCGGCGCCCGCGCGGCCAGGTCCTCCAGCAGGTGCCGTACGGCGGCGCGGGCGGCGGCCCTCAGCGGCGTGAGCCCGGCCTCGTAGGCGTCGAGCACGGCCAGCGCGCACGCGTCGCCGGCCGCGCTCTCGGGACCGTCGAACGGCGGCCGTCCGAGATCGGCGAGCTGGGCGTCGAGCGCCTCTCTGATCTTCCCTGGGCCGAGTCTGCGTGCCGGCACCGGCCCATTGTCCCGGATGCCGCCTCCGCTCGAACTCGCGGGAAAGCGACAACGTGATCAAGGAATAGAACCTTCAGGGACTCAGATCGGGAGCGGGTCCTGGCCGAGGATCCGGGCGCCGTTGGCGGCGGAGGCGCGGACCGCGGCGAAGCCGGAGTCGATCATCTCGCGCTCGTACGAACGCAGTTCCGGGATCAGGGGACGGCCACCGGCGAGAGCGGCGGCCAGGCTCGCGGCATCCCGGAGGGCGAGATTGGCCCCGGCTCCCCCCGCCGGGCTCATCGCGTGGGCCGCGTCGCCGAGCAGCGTGACGCGGGTGGTGTCCCAGGGGGCGATCGGAACGCTGGTGCGCAATGCGAGCGGAAAGACGTCGTGCCACTCGGTGAGCATCCGCCGGATGCGGGGATGCCAGCCGTACGTCATCTCCGTGACGAGGGATCTGAGCACGTGCGGCTCCGGCGGCAGGTCCTCGGTGCGGGCGCTGAAGGAGAAGGTGGCGTAGTCGCGGGTGAGGGCGATGCCCACCACACGGTGGCGGGGCCCGGTGACCGCGCTGAACACGTGGTCCAGGTCCTCGGCCGACTCCCTCGGGATCTTGCCGTAGAGCTGGGTGAGGCCGGTGCCGACGACGCGGGCGTGCGGCAGGTGCTGCCGGCGGACGGCGGAGCCGACGCCGTCGGCGCCCACCAGCACATCACCGACGGCCGTGGTGCCGTCGTCGAAACACGCGGTCACCTGCCCGGCCTCCGTGTGGAAGGCGGTGAGGCGCTTGCCGTAGGTGACCAGCCCCTTCACGTCGGCCAGCAGGGTGTCACGCAACTCCTGCCGGTCGACCGACAGGTGCCGGCCGCCGAAATCGTGCTCCTCCAGCACCCGCAGTGCCGGATCGAGACGGACGAACCGCGGCGTGGGCGTGTGGGCGGCGGCCAGGAACGCGGCCCAGCGCTCGGGCGCGAGCACGGAGGCCAGCGCGTCGATGCCCGGGTCGCCGAGATGGAGACGGTATCCCTGCCCGCGGATCACGGGCGAGGCGTCGCGTTCGTAGACGGCCACGTCGATTCCGGTCCCGCGCAGTCCGTTGGCCAGGGCCAGGCCGCCGAGACCGGCTCCGATGACGATCACTCTCATCGCGGCTCACCGCCGAAGCCGGCCGCGTGCTCGGCGGCCCACGCCGTCAGCGGCGTGGCCGGGGCACCGGTGATGTCGCGCGACCACGTTTCCCGTGGCGCCGAAAACCAGGTAAGTGCTCATGCGCCCACGATCACCGGCGACCGGCAGCTCGCGCAGGTCGGAGGCGTAGGGGTGGCGGAAAATCGCATGGGATTATGAAATATGGCGGAAAGCGGCGTCCTGGATGACCTCGATCGTGCTCTCGTGCACGCGCTCCAGATCGACGGCCGGGCTTCCTTCCGGCAGATCGCCGAGGTCGTCGGCACCTCCGAGCACACCATCGCCCGCCGCTACCGCAGGCTGCGCTCTCAAGGGCTCCTGCGGGTGGTCGGCATGCTCGACGGCACCCGCTTCGGGCAGACCTCCTGGGCGGTCCGCCTGGTGTGCACGCCGGACGCCGCCGGGCCGGTGGCCGAGGCGCTGGCCCGGCGCGAGGACACCGTGTGGGTGCGCCTGCTGTCCGGCGGCACCGAGATCGCCTGCGGGGTCCAGTCCGGCGGAGATGGGGACGACCTGCTGCTGAAGAAGCTCCCCAGGACTCCGCGCGTGGTGTCGATGTCGGCACACGCGACGCTGCACATGTTCGCCGGATGGCGCAGCCGGGCGGCCGTGCTCTCGGACGAGCAGGCCGCGCGCCTGCGCCCGGATCACATGGACGAGCACGAGATCACCCTCGGCGGAGAGGACCGTGCCCTGCTGCGGGTGCTGGCCCGGGACGGCCGGGCCGGCTTCGGCGAGCTGGCGGCGGCGGCCGGGTGCTCGCAGACCACGGCCCGCCGCCGGCTGGAGCAGCTGCGCGCGGGCGGCGCGCTGCGCTTCGACGTCGAGATCCCCGCCCGGGCGCTCGGCCATCACGCGGAGGCATGGTTGTGGATGAAGGTCGAGCCCCGGGCGCTGACCGCGGTCGGCGCGGCCATGGCCGGGCACGCCGAGGCCGACGTGGTGGCCGCCACCACCGGCCCGACCAACCTCATGGCAGGAGTGACCTGCCGGGACACCCAGGCCCTCTACCACTACCTGACGGAGCGGGTGGCGACGCTGGACGGAGTGCGCGAGGTGGAGACCGCCCCGGTGATCCGCACCGTCAAGCGGGTGGGCACCCTGCTGCCCTGAACGAACCCGGGAGTCAGGCGACCGGCTCGGCCACGGCGGGTGCGCTGGGCTCGGCGGATGCGGAGGTGGCCCGGGTGCGGCGCAGGGAGTAGACGCTGACCGGCACGCCGACCAGCACGATCGCGGCCGCGATCAGCAGCGTGAACCGGTACGCCTCCAGGAAGGAGTGCAGCGGAGCGCCGCCGACCGCGCTCTGCCTGGCGCTGAGGATCGCGCCGAGGATCGTGATGCCGAGCAGGCCGAAGACCTCGCGGGAGACGTTGAGCACGCCCGAGGCCACGCCCGCCCTCGCGGGGGGCATCGCGTTCAGCACCACGTTGGTCAGCGGGACGAGCAGGCCGGCACCCGCGCCGTACAGCAGGAACCAGGGGAGCAGGTCGCCGTAGTGGGAGCCCTCACCCGCGCTCGACAGCCCGCCGATGGCCACCGCCATCAGGCCGAGACCGACGGCGACCGTGCCCGCGCTGCCGAAGCGCTCGGCGATCCGCGGTGAGACGCTCGCGATCACGGCCATGAGCAGCGCCATGGGTACGAAGCCCGCGCCCGCGGCCGTGGGGGAGAACCCGAGCGCGCTCTGGAGGTAGAGCGCGGTGAAGAAGTAGATGCCGAAGACGCCGAACGACCACAGGCCCATCGACAGCAGGCCGCCGCTGAAGACCCGCTCACGGAACAGCGTGAGGTCGATCATCGGCTGCGCCGTACGGGACTCGACGAGCAGGAACACGACGGCGGCCACCGCGAAGACCGCGAACGCCCCGAGGATCGGCGCCGAGGTCCACCCACGCGACTCGCCCTCGATGAGCGCGTAGGTGAGGGCGAACAGCGCCACGGCGGAGGTGGCCAGACCCGGCAGGTCGAGGGACGCCCGCCCGGACGAGGCCCGCTCGACCCTGATCGAACGCAGGCCGATCACGGCCGCGACCACGCCGATCGGCAGGTTGATCAGGAAGATCCAGCCCCAGTCGGCGTTCTCGCTGAGGAACCCGCCGGTGAGCGGACCGATCGCGAGGGCCAGGGCGCCGACCGCGCTCCAGATGCCGACGGCCGTCGCCCGCTCGCGCGGATCGGGGAAGATCCGTGGCAGCAGGGCCAGCGTCGACGGTGTCACCAGCGCCGCGCCGAGCCCCTGCACCGCCCGCGCGGCGATCAGCGTCTCCTGGCTCCCGGCGAGGCCCGCCGCCACCGACGCGAGCGTGAAGACCGCCAGGCCGCCGAAGAACGCCGTCCTGGGGCCGAAGACGTCAGCCAGGCGACCGCCCGCGAGCAGCAGGCCCGCGAACACCAGGATGTACGCGCTCACGATCCACTCCAGGCCGGAGATCGTCAGCGCGAGGTCCCGCTGGATCGTCGGCAGTGCCACGTTGACCACGTTGTTGTCCAGGTAGGTCATGAAAGTCGCGAGGGACACCGCGACGAGCGCCCACCACCGTCCGGACATGCGTCCTCCTCTTGTACGAGGTACATGTACGGCGTACATGTACGGTGCATAGGAGACCTTGTACGGCGTATAGTTGTCAAGTGCCGAGAAGGTAGGGAGGCTGCGGGCCATGGCGAACGCGGAGCGGCTGAGCCGCCTGAGTCTGGTCGAGAAGGCCGTTGAGCTGGCCGACGCCGAGAGCCTGGAGTCGGTCACGGTTCGACGGCTCGCCCAGGAGCTCGGGGTGACGCCGATGGCTCTCTACTGGCACGTCAAGAACAAGGACCAGTTGCTCGTCTGCGTCGCCGACCACCTGCTCGCGGAGGTCACGCCCGAGTTCGACCCCGCCGCGCCGTGGCAGGACCGGCTGCGGGCCATGGTCGAGGCGCTGATCCGGGTGATGCGGCGGCACCGGTACATGCCCGGTCTGCTCGGGATGGTCCTGAAGGAGGACGTGCCGAGCTTCAGCCGGGCGACCAACGCCGCGCTGGACCTGCTGGCTCAGGCCGGGTTCCGGCTGGACGAGGGCTACTTCATCTCCTCATACCTGCTGCACGGCGCGATGGCCCTGGTGGACGACGAGCCGGGGTGCCCACGCGTCATGACGCCGGAGGAGGCGGCCGAGTGGCGCCGGCAGAAGCGGCTGACCCTGGAGCGGCTTCCGGCTGACGAGTTCCCGCGCATCCTGGAGTACGCCAAGACGATGGAGGAGGAGCCCGACGCGGAGGCGTACTACGCCTTCGGCGTGGATCTCCTGATGTCCGGGGTCGAGGCCATGGCCGCGAAGAGGACGCCGAGCAGCGCGACGCAGAACAATACGAGATAGGTGGTGCGAAACCCGGTCATGAGCTGCCGCAGCGCGACCGGGGACAGCTGTGACAGCGTCCCCGCGTAGACCTGGTCGCGCAGCGCGGGCGCGACCGAGGCGGTCAGCACGCTCAGCGTCGTCGCCACGCTGAGCACGACGCCGACGTTCATGACCATCAGGCGGAAGCCGTTCACCACTCCGCGGCTCTCCTCCGGCAGCGCGCTCATGACCTGCGTCGTGTTGCCGGTCAGGAAGGCGCCGCTGCCGCAGCCGCACACGAAGAGCCCGATCCCGATCATCCAGTAGGGCGCGGCCTGACCGGCCGAGACCGTGAGGACGAGCAGCCCCGACGCCGTGAGCACGCACCCGCCCACCGACAGCGCGTACGGGCTCATCCTGCGGCCCAGCGCGCCCGACAGGGGAGAGGCGATGGTCATGCCCACAGGGACCGGCAGCACGCCCACGCCGGCGGCCAGCGCGTCGGCCCCGCGTGCGGCCTGGAAGTAGAGCCCGGCGAGCAGGATCAGCGACGAGCGCGCGAGCGCGTTGGCGAACGACGCCAGATTGGCGCACAGGAGCATGCGTCCGCCGAACAACGTGAGGTTCAGCACCGGGTTGCGCGCCCGGCGCTCCACCGCGAGCAGCGCGGGGACGAGCGCGGCGGCGGCCACGCCGGACAACGGCTCGCCCTGGCTGATGGCGATCAGAACGGCCGACAGCGCGGCGAACACGATCAGGTTGCCCAGCGCGTCCACGGACTGCCGGGGGCCTGCCGGGACCTTCCGCAGCACGGCCGCGCCCCAGACGAGCGCGACCACCCCCGCCGGGACGTTGATCCAGAAGATCCACCGCCAGCCGAGCGTGTCCGCGATCAGGCCGCCGAGCGTCGGCCCGGCGAGCTGGGCCACCGAGAGCGTGGCCATGTAGACGCCCATCCCCTGGCTGAGCCGGTCGGGCGGGAAGGCGGCGGTGACGATCACCGTGCCGTTGGCCAGGATCATGGCCGCGCCGAGCCCCTGAAGCGCCCGCAGGGCGATCAGCACGCCGACGTCCGGCGCGATCCCGGCGAGCAGTGACGCGCCCGTGAACAGGGCGAACCCGACGAGGTAGACCTCCCGCCTGCCGAGCAGGTCCGCGACGCGGCCGAAGAACACCAGCGTCGCGGTGCTGATCAGCAGGTGCGCGAGCAGGATCCAGCTCGACGCCAGCGGTCCGGCGTCGAAGTGCCGTACGACCGCGGGAAGGGCGACGTTGAGCGTGCTGGAGCTGAGCCCGATGAGGACGAGACCGAGCCCGGTGACGGAGCAGACCCTCCAGGCGTACCGGAGGGCCTTCGCATGGTCGGCTGAGCCGGGCTCTGGGGGGGGGGGGTGTCGGCCATGCCGTCGATTCTGACGTGCGCCGTACGTCTGAATTGTCGCGGAACCCGCTCACCGGGCGCGGTGCCGAATCGGCCGACACCCGTTTGGAACGTTCTTGACCGTCCGGGCTTACGGATAGCGGAGATACGCATACGTGATGTTTGGCATGACAACCCGCATATCCCTCGGCGCGTGAATCACGTGCGTAACTTTTGTATTCCGCGCACTTCGCGTGCCTTAGAGAGGGAAGTCCCGTGGCTATCAAGTTGCCGGGCGGACGCACGATCGGCCTGATGACGGCTGGTGCTCTGGCTGGATCGGTCCTGGTTCTGGGTGGTGCGGCCACCGCTTCGTCGGCGAGTGACGCCGCCTTCTACGCGTGTGTGAACAAGAGCACGCGGTATATGCGCCTGGTCAACGCCACGACGACGTGTAAGCCGACCGAGACGAAGGTGTCGTGGAACAAGACCGGTCCGCAGGGTCCGGTGGGCATCGGCGGCACCGGTGCGAAGGGCGACACCGGGGAGCAGGGCCCCCGCGGTCTGCGCGGCCCGCAGGGCCTGCGCGGTCCCGCCGGTCCGCAGGGCCCGAAGGGCGACACCGGCGCCCCGGGCAAGGACGGCAAGGACGGCGCTCCGGGCAAGGAGGGCGACCGCGGTCCCGCCGGTCCGCAGGGCAAGGAAGGCGACCGTGGTCCCGCCGGTCCGCAGGGCGAAAAGGGCGACCGCGGTCCCGCCGGCGCCGCGGGTGACACCGGTCCGCGCGGCCTGCCCGGCGAGAAGGGCGATCGCGGCCTGCCGGGCAAGGACGGCGAGGACGGCAAGAGCGCCTGCGAGATCTGGAAGAAGAGCGCCTGCTCCTCGAAGGACGAGGCCGACTTCCTCAAGTGGCTCAAGGGCCAGGGCGGCAGCGGCGGCGACGCCCCCGCCCTGAGCTCGCGGATGTCGAGCCAGTTCATCTCCGGAAGCAGCGGGACCGCCACCTGCGCTGCGGACGAGAGGGTTACCGGCGGCGGCTACAAGATCAGCTCAAGCAAGACCGTCACGGGCAGCTACATGAGCGGCAACGGCTGGACCGTCGAGCTGACGGGCAACGGCAACGGCGGTAGCGGAACCGTTTACGCCGTCTGCACGAAGATCTCGTAAGTCTGCCGGAGCGTGCCGGTGGAGTCCGTGGGGGCTCCGCCGGACGCACCGCACCTGCTTGCCGTACGCGACGAGGCGTTGGCGTACGGCACTGCGAAGGCCCTTCCGGAGGGGTTACCGGAAGGGCCTTCGTCGGTTTCGGGGGCCGTCGCCGGTTCCGGGGCCTAAGGTGTCCGATCATGACCGAGCCCTCCTACCTGCGGGTCGCCCGGGCGGCCTACGACGCCGTCGCCGCGGACTACGCCGATCGCCTCCGGCACCAGCTGGACGAGAAGCCGTTCGAGCGCGCGATGCTCGCCGCGTACGCCGAGATCGTGCGGGCGTCGGGCGTTCCCGGGCCGGTGGCCGACGTCGGCTGCGGGCCCGGCCGGATCACGGCGCACCTGCACGCGCTCGGCCTGGACGTCTTCGGCGTCGATCTGTCGCCGGGCATGATCGCGGTGGCCCGGCGCGAGCATCCGGACCTGCGGTTCGAGGAGGGGGCGATGGCTGCCCTGGACATCGCCGACGAGGCCCTCGGCGGCGTCGTCGCGTGGTACTCGATCATTCACACCCCGCCCGAGGGGCAGCCGGCGGCGCTGGCCGAGTTCCACCGGGTGCTCGCTCCGGGAGGACATCTGTTGCTCGCCTTCCAGGTCGGTGACGAGCCCTTCCACGCGGCGGAGGTGTTCGGCCGGCAGGTCGCGCTCGACTTCCACCGCCTGTCGCCGGACCGTGCGGCGACGATGCTGGCCGAGGCGGGACTGCCGGTGGTCGCGCAGCTGAAGACCGAGCGCCGCGAGTTCGAGCGGACCGCCCAGGCGTATCTCGTCGCCCGCAAACCGGTGCCTCCCCGGCGCTGAGGCGGGGACCCTCCTCGGGTCCAGACGGCCAGGAACAGAACGTGTCGAGTCTCTTACGTCATTGGCCGGTGCTTTCGGTCTCGACGGGGAGGGGGGATGGGCGGTAGCGGCCGGAGAGGCGGGCGAGTTTGAGGCTGAGATGCAGGCTCAGCCGCTCCGCGCCGTCCCTGAGGTCGGTCTCCGCCAGCTCCTCGACCCGGCGGAGGCGATAGTAGAGCGACGTACGGTGCAGGCGGAGCCGGCGGGAGACGGCCTGGGCGTTGCCGGCGAGGTCGAGGTAGATCTCCAGGGTCTCCAGCAGCGGCCGGTGCTGGGCCTCGTCCAGCAGCCGTGCCAGCCCCGGATGGAGGTTGCCGTGCGGCACTCCGGACAGCATGCGGTAGACGCCGAGGCGGTCCCACTCCGCCGAGCGCCCGAACTCCGGCACCTTCGCGACGACCTCGGCGGCGTGCAACGCCTCCTCGTACGACTCCGCCGCGAGGGAGAGCGAGGGGCGCGGCGAGCCGATCCCGACCAGGACCGGCGTCCCGAGAGCCGCGTGCATCTCCTCGGAAAAGACGCGGGTGCCCGCGGTGAGCAGTACGGCGTGGTCGTAGCGCACCAGGTGCAGGGGATGGTGCCCGGCCAGGCGCCGCCGCAGGGCCAGCAGCCCGCGTTCCATCGTCAGCCGCAGGGTCTCGTCGGCCCCGCCCTGAACGGGCCTGGCGACCGCCACGGTCACGGGCACGCCACGAGGGAACGCGCCCGCCTCGATCAGGGTCCTGTCGGCGTCGGGCTCGCGGAGCAGCAGCCCGGTGACGGCCTCCAGTTCGCGGCGCGAGGCGAGCTCGGAGGCCAGGCTCTCGTGGAACAGGGTCAGGGCAAGGGCGGGCGTGGCCTCCGCCGCGACCGCGATCTCCGGCTCGGTCATGGCCGGGGCCGCGTCGATGAACCAGAGGAAGCCGAGCGGCAGGCCGTCGTGCCGTACGGGGACGCAGACCCGCGGCAGCAGCCCCAGCTCCGGGGCGCCGGGTGTGCGCAGTGGCTTGGTCGCCTCGTGGATGCCCGCGGCGCGCAGGAAGTCGCGCACGTCGGGGGTGGTGTGGCGGCGCAGGATCGAGTGGCGGCGGACGTCGTCCATCGGTCCGTCCTGCTCGCTGTAGGCGACGACGCGCTGGCGGCCGTCCTCGAGCAGCAGGGGTCTTTCGAGCCGAAGGGCGAGGTCGTCCACGATTCGCTGCAGATCCACCACTCGGCCTCCACCTGGACGCTTCGACATCTGTAGGAGAAGGGCCCGTTGGTCTTCCCTACAAGTGACCGATGATCTGCGTCAATAGTCTCTATAGCGTCATAATTCGTGAAACTCTCAAAAACGCTGTTCCCGGGCATAGTGGCGGCCATTGCGCTCGCCCCGCTCGCGCTTACGGCGGCTCCCGCCTCCGCGGCCCCCGGCGGAGACCCCGATCACCCCTGGCGTCGTGACCACTGGCCCCAGATCCAGCCCTGGCAGCGCGACGAGCCGGACGAGGCTCAGGCACTGCGCGGCCGCGCGTCCCGGGTCGTCGCGCCGATCGACCCGCAGAACTGGAAGAACCCCGACCACATGACGTGGGCGGACTACAAGAAGATCCCGGGCACCGACTGGGCGAACCCCGCCGTGAAGGGTTCGACGCGCACCTTCAAGGGCGCGCTGGTGCTGGTGGACTATCCCAACCAGCCGTTCGTGGTCACCCAGCCGCAGAACTCGACCGTCTTCGGCAACCCCAGCTCCCAGGCCCACGACATCCCCCGTGGCCAGGTCGCCAAGTTCTACCAGGACTTCCTCAACACCCCCAACCAGCTCAACAAGGGCCACACCCTGCACGAGTATTGGATGGAGGACTCCGGCGGCAGGTACGGCGTCGACCTCACCGCCTTCGGCCCCTACACCATGCCGGGCAAGTCGCACGAGTACGCGATGGAGTACCAGCGTGACGCCTGCCCGGCGGGGGACAACTGCACCAGGAACCTGCGCGCGGACGGCAAGGCCGCCTGGCTCGCCGACGTCGGACAGGACGTCACCTCCCAGTTCGACTTCGTCTTCTATCTGAGCGCCGGTCAGGACGAGTCGTCGACCTGGCAGGAGTTCGGCATGATGAAGTTCCCCACCAAGGAGGACGTCACCGACGACTTCGGGCCGCCGGACCCGAACCTGCCCAACTGGTCCAGGACCCGCTATGTGGACTGGACGTCCTGGGCCGCCGGCTCGACGTTCTGGCCCAACGCGAACATCGGCGTCGACTCCGTTCAGGCCGAAAGCTCCGGCCAGGGGGTCTTCGCCCACGAGTTCAGCCACATCCTGGGCGTCCTGGACAACTACAACAACCCGTACGGCAACCCGCCGGTCCGGGCCTACACCGGCATCTGGGAGATGCTCAGCCGCGGCAGCTTCAACGGCCCCGGCGGCCCGCACAGCCGCTGGCTGATCCCGCCCACGGCGGGCGCGTCGATGGGCGCCCAGCACATGCTGCGCAACAAGATCAAGCTGGGCATGGTCGACGAGGACAACGTCCTGCGCCTGTCGCGCGAGGCGCTCCGCGACTCCGGCCTGGTGGTCGCCAAGGTGACCGCACGCGAGGTCCAGCCGGGCAAGGGCCGGCTGACCGGCGTCAACGTCTCCTTCGACACCGGTGACAAGTCCACCGGGTCGTGCAGCCAGCGCACCGACCCGCTCTGCGACGGCGGCAGCTACGACAACTACACCGTGGAGGTCGTCGACCGGATCGGCAGCGACTCCTTCACCCCCGACTCCGGCGTGCTCCTGGCCAAGACCAAGAACCAGGACCGGGCGCCGTTCGAGTGGGTGATCGACGCCAATCCGCAGGACATCAACATGACCGACTACGTGCTGCCCGACGGCACCAAGGTCCCGATCACGATCGGCGACTACCGGCAGCTCGCCGACGCCCTCTTCCACGCGGGCACCGACTCGGGCAGCCAGTACGAGTACGTGGACCAGGTCAACCGTCTGCACTTCTACGTCACAGACGTGCAGCGCGACGCCAAGGGGACCCTGTCGTACACGGTGGCGATCAAGTCCCTCGACGGCGCGGGCCCGCAGAAGCGGGGCGTGAAGCTGCTGCCGGGCGCCGGCGTCCCCGCCGCCCAGAAGGGCGTGTCGATGTGCAGCTTCCCGCTGTTCAACACCGGCAAGGCCGCCTCAGCTCAGGGGCAGCACCCCGAGGACGTCAGCGCGTACCTGAACAGTGACGTCTACCGGTTGAAGGCCGAGGTCGAAGGGAACGGCTGGACCACGATCACGCCCAACGCCCTCGCGGCCGTCGACTTCGGCGGCAAGCAGACCGTCACCGTCTTCGCCCAGCAGTCCGCGGGCGGCAGCCGTCACGCCACGGTGAAGCTCACGGCCACCTCCGAGAGCGACCCGTCCACGACCATGACCGCCACCTGCCACGTCAACGCCGTCTGACGCCATACAGAAGGCAAGAGGCCCTTCCGGACGGTCCGTCCGGAAGGGCCCTTTCACTCGATCGGAATCAGCCGAAGACGCGCGGGAGCGCGGACGCGTGCACCTCGCGAAGCTCCTCGACCGGGACGTCGAGGACGCCCTCGACCGTGAGCGCGGCACCGCCGGTGAGGCCGAGCCCTGAGCAGGGGACCTCGTGGCGGGCGCACAGGTCGGCGAAGGCGTCGAACGCCTCGGGCCGCACGCACACCAGCGCCCGCGCGGCCGACTCGCTGAACAACTCGACGAAGGCGTCCTCGCCCGGCAGGGTCACCGTGCAGCCGACGCCCTGGGCCAGGCACGACTCCGCCAGCGCGACGGCGAGGCCGCCGTCGGACAGGTCGTGGGAGCCCTCCAGCAGCCCGCGGGCCGCCGCCTCGGTCAGCACCGCCGCCAGGCCGCGCTCGGCCTCCAGATCGGCTTGGGGGGGAAGCCCGCCCAGGTGGCCGTGGACGACGTGCGCCCACTCCGAGCCGCCGAACTCCTCGCGGGTCTCGCCCAGCAGGAGGACCCGCAGGCCCGGAGCCGTGAAGCCGGACCTGACCCGCTGGGCCACGTCGTCGATCACGCCGAGCACGCCGACCACCGGCGTCGGGTTGATCGCGGTCGAGCCCGTCTGGTTGTAGAACGACACGTTGCCGCCGGTCACCGGCACGCCCAGGGTCCGGCAGGCGTCGGCGAGCCCGCGTACGGCCTCGGAGAACTGCCACATGACCTCGGGGTCCTCCGGCGAGCCGAAGTTGAGGCAGTTGGTGACGGCGAGCGGCTTCGCGCCGGTCACCGCCACGTTGCGGTACGCCTCCGCCAGCGCGAGCTGGGCCCCCGTGTACGGATCGAGCTTCGCGTAGCGGCCGTTGCCGTCGGTGGCGAGCGCGATGCCCCGGGTGGTCTCCTGCGCGCCCGGCATGACCTCGGAGATGCGCAGCATGCCGGCGTCGGCGGGCTGGGCCAGGACCGTGTTGCCCCGGACATACCGGTCGTACTGGGAGGTCACCCATTCCTTGGACCCGAGGTTGGGCGAGCCGAGCAGGGTGAGCAGGGTCTCCCGCAGGTCCTCTGGCCTCGGCAGGCGCTCGGGACCGTCGGCGTTGAGCTCCGCCTGCCCGGCGGGCTCGTGGAACGGGCGCTCGTAGACCGGGCCCTCGTCGGCGGCCGTGCCCGGCGGGATGTCGACGATGACCTCGCCGTCCCACGTCATGACGAGCCTGCCGGTGTCGGTGACCTCGCCGATCACGGTCGCCGGCACGTCCCACTTGTCGCAGATCGCCATGAAGGCGGGGATGTCGTCGGGTGTGACGACCGCCATCATGCGCTCCTGCGACTCGCTCATGAGGATCTCCTCGGGCCGCAGCGTGGGGTCGCGCAGCGGGACGAGGTTGAGGTTCACCTCCATGCCGCCGGTGCCCTTGGCCGCCAGCTCCGTCGTGGCGCAGGACACCCCGGCCGCGCCGAGGTCCTGGATGCCGACGACCACGTCCGCCTGGTAGAGCTCCAGGCAGCACTCGATCAGCAGCTTCTCCATGAACGGGTCGCCGACCTGTACGGCGGGCCGCTTGGCCTGCGACTCGTCCTCGAAGGTGGCCGACGCCAGCACCGACGCGCCGCCGATGCCGTCCGCGCCGGTCCTGGCACCGAACAGCACGACCTTGTTGCCGGGACCGGGCGCGGTGGCGAGCTTGATCTGGTCCTTGCGCAGCAGGCCGACGCACAGGGCGTTGACCAGCGGGTTGCCGATGTAGCAGGGGTCGAAGACGACCTCGCCGCCGATGTTGGGCAGGCCGAGGCAGTTGCCGTAGTGGCTGATGCCCTCGACGACCCCGGGCAGCACGCGGCGCGTGTCGGGCTGGTCGGCCCCGCCGAAGCGCAGCGCGTCCATGACCGCGACCGGCCGGGCGCCCATCGACATGATGTCGCGCACGATGCCGCCGACGCCGGTCGCGGCGCCCTGGTGCGGCTCGACGTACGACGGGTGGTTGTGCGACTCGATCTTGAAGGTGGCGGCCCAGCCGTCGCCGATGTCGACCACGCCGGCGTTCTCGCCCATGCCGACGAGCAGGGCCTCCGACTTGGGCGCCTTGGTCCCGAACTGCCGCAGGTGCACCTTGGACGACTTGTAGGAGCAGTGCTCGCTCCACATGACCGAGTAGATCGCCAGCTCGGAGCCGGTCGGGCGGCGGCCGAGGATGTCGCGTACGCGCTGGTACTCGTCCTCCTTCATGCCCAGCTCGGCGTACGGCTGGCGCTCGTCCGGCGTCTCCTGGGCGCGCCGCACACTGTCGGGGTTCATCGGTCGCTCACCGCTCCTCGTTCGCTCCGCGGCGTCCCTCGTTCCTCGACCCGCCACTCCGCTCACTGCGTCGGGTTCGCTCCCGGTCATGCGTTCACCAGCCGCTTCAGGATGGAGGTGAAGAAGTGGCGGCCGTCCACGCTCGGCGCGCCGGTCAGGTCCTCGACCGCGTGCTCGGGGTGGGGCATGAGGCCGACGATGTTCCCGGCCTCGTTGGTGATCCCGGCGATGTCGTTGAGCGAGCCGTTCGGGTTGCCGCCCGCGTAGCGGAAGACCACCCGGCCCTCGCTCTCCAGCGCCGCCAGCGTGTCCGCGTCGGCCACGTAACGGCCCTCGCCGTGCTTGATCGGCAGCACGATCTCCTGGCCGTCAGCGAAGTCCGCCGTCCACGCCGTACGCGTGCTCTCCACGCGGATGCGCTGGTCGCGGCAGATGTAGTGGAGACCCTCGTTGCGGGTCAGCGCGCCCGGCAGCAGGTGCGCCTCGCAGAGGATCTGGAAGCCGTTGCAGGTGCCGAGCACGGGCAGCCCGGCCTGGGCGGCCGGGATCAGCTCGGTCATGAGAGGGGAGAACCGGGAGATCGCCCCGCAGCGAAGATAGTCGCCGTAGGAGAACCCGCCGGGCAGGAAGACGGCGTCGACTCCCTTGAGGTCGTGATCGGCGTGCCACAGGGGCACCGCCTCCGCTCCGGCCAGCCGTACCGCTCGCGCGGCGTCCTGGTCGTCGAGTGTTCCGGGGAAGGTGACGACGCCCACCCGGGCAGCGCTCATGACAGTTTTCCCTCCAAGGATCCCCGCCAAGCCGGTCGCCACCGTCATCTGGCCGGACGGCGGTCTGTGGCGGTACACCTCAGGGTATCGGAGCCGCCAAATCGGCTCCCCCTGCGGAGGCCCACTTCCGATCACCCGTCACGCCGGGTTCCCCGAGCCCGGCGCGGTGCGGAGCGCGGTTCTCAGACCCCGGCGAGATGACGGTCGAGAGTGAGGTGGTGGGCGATGGCGTCCTCGTCCCAGTCGAGTTCCTTGGACAGGCGCACGGTCGTGCCGCGCCCGGGAGTGATGTCGAACGAGAGATCGTCCACGACGGCGCGCATGATCAGGATGCCCCGGCCGTTCTCGGTCTCCGCCGGCGGATACTGGCGGGGGATCATGTGCAGCCCCTCGCCTTCGTCGGCGACGCGCAACTCGCAGCGGCCGTTGCCTATGGTGGCCATGACCTCGTAGCGGTTGGCGGGACCACCGTGTCGCACCGCGTTGGCGCACGCCTCGGACGTGGCCAGGAGTATGTCGGACACGCACTCTTCGGTCACCCCTAGAGACCGCAGCGCGTCTCCCACCACTCTGCGGACCATCGGAATGCCGATCGCGTCCCGCGGCATCGCCAGTGAGAACTCAATATCCACCGGACCCCTCCCCGGTGTCGAAGGTCACCAAGGTAGGCTTCCCCGATGAATCAGGGCTAACCGCAAAATCACGCCCCCGTTATTCAGGACGCACTGGATAGGTGGGTTCGAGACGGACCGATGCCTGATTAGGGGTGGACAAGCTGCGGGAACAGTGGTGTGAAATGCGTCACTTCACCCCTCGACGCGGATCGTGAAGTCCTCGATGACCGTGTTCGCGAGCAGGGTTTCGGCCATCTTTCGGACGTCCGAAAGCGCGGCCTCGTCGGCCGGGCCGTCCAGCTCCAACTCGAACCGCTTGCCCTGCCGAACCCCGGAGACCCCGGAGAAGCCGAGTCGCGGCAGCGCCCGGGCGATCGCCTGGCCCTGCGGGTCGAGGATCTCCGGCTTGAGCATGACGTCGACGATGACGCGCGCCACGATGTTCCTCCAATTCGAATGAGGGCCCGCCGATTCGGGGAGGTCCGCCCGTTCGGGGGTCCGTTTGGGTCAAGCCTAGTGCCGCCTCGCCGGCTCGTCCCCGACGGGCCGGGACGCCGCGCCGGGCGCCCGGCTCAGTTCCTGCGCCCCGGCGGGACGAACTCGTCCAGGGACAGGGCGAGCCACAGCTCCAGGCGGTCGCGCGCCTTGCCGAGGTCGCGCCCGCAGACGCGCTCGGCCGTCTGCAGGCGGGCCCGCATGGTGTTCCTGTGGACGCCGAGACGCCTCGCCGCGGCCTCGACGCTCGCGCCGCAGTCGAGGAAGGCCCGGACGGAGGAGACGAGGGCGCCGCCGTGCCGCAGATCGTGCTCCCGCAGCGGCTTGAGCACCACGTCGGCGAAGCGGGCCACGCCCTCGGGGTCCAGGGCGTCGCGCAGCAGCGCCCACGGCTCGAGGTCGTCGACGTGCGTGTACCCCTCGCCGCCCGCCAGGGCCGTCGCATGCCGTACGGCCGACGCGATCTCGCCGATGTCCCGCGCACCGCACGCTCCCGCGGAGATGTCCAGGCCGGTGAGCGCGCCCAGCCGTTCGACCAGGGCGGGACCGAGCCGGGGATCGGTCTGCGGCACCACCAGGAGCAGCCCGCCGGCGCGCGGGCAGACGAAGACCGTCTCCTCGGCGGCCGGGTCTCCCATGATGTCGCTCAGCGCGTCCAGCGCGGGATCGGCCAGCGCCGGGGCCTCGCCCTCCACGCGGGCCACGGCCACGATCACCTCGTACGGCGGGGGCGGCATGGGGCAGATCTCGGCGAGCCGGTCGGCCGCGAACAGCGGTGCCGCCGGATCCGCGCCGGCGGCGGCACGATGGGCGGCGCTGTTGGGGACGGCACCGTGGTGGACGGCACCGTGGTGGACGGCACCGTCGAGCACGGCGCTCAGCACGGCGGCGCGCTGTGCGTGCGCGCGGGCGCGGGCCCGGTGCAGCCCCACCAGTTCGATCGCCAGCAGGCTCGCCGCCTGGTTGGCCAGGATCCTGGTGTGCCACTCGGTCGTCGCGCCGTGGAGGGCGAGCCAGCCGCGGGGCGGCCCGGTGAAGCCGAGGCTCTGCACCTGGAGGACCCGGTCGCCCTTGTCGATCACCATGGAGCCGCGGGGCCCGGTGAGCTGGCCGACCGCCTCCGCCGCCTCCGCGTGCCACGGCCGGGCTCCCTCGGGATGGGACACCCGGGGCCGTCCCCGCGGATCGAGCAGGAGGGTCTCGCAGTCGGTGTGCTCGGCGAGCGCGCGGAGGATGCCGAGCGAGCCGTGCCGCAGCGCGGCGCGGGCCATCGCCTCCTGCGCCGCCGCCGCCCGCCGCTCGCCGCGGACCCGCTCGTCGGCGTGCCAGCGGGCCACGGCCTCCGCCACGGCGATGAACGGCGTCCTGCCGGTGACCTCGAGCAGGGGCAGCCCGAGCCGGGCGGCGGCCTCGACGATCTCGGGCGGTATCTCGGTCAGGTGCTCGTCCAGCGCGAAGGCCAGGGCGGCGCAGCGTGCCCCGCTCAGCCGCTCGACGTACTCGGCGCGGCCTCGCGCGGACGCGGGCAGCCCGAGCCCGACCGTCATGACCAGTTCGCCGCCGCGCAGCCAGGGCACGGGATCGGCCAGTTCGGTCACGTGGGCCCACCTGACGTGGTTGCCCAGCCCGTCGCGGCCCGCGATCAGGGTGATCTCCAGCATGGGCATGGCCAGCACGTCGGCGACGGTGAGCGGCATGACCTCTCCTGTGCGCTTCGCCCGAGAAAGCCCCGACGATAGTGCACATCGCCCACAGTGCTCGCGTCTGACCTGGTCTTACGGTCTCTCCAACCCCCAACCCACCGGAGGACCTCATGGACCGACGAACTCCCCGCCGGGCCGCGTTCGCGGCCTTCATCGGCACCACGATCGAGTGGTACGACTTCTACGTCTACGCGACCGCCGCCGCCCTCGTCTTCGGGAACGTCTTCTTCCCTGCGTCCACCGATCCGCTGGTCGGCGTCATGGCGGCGTTCGCGACGTACGCCGTCGGGTTCTTCGCGCGTCCTCTGGGCGGCGTGGTCTTCGGTCACTTCGGCGACCGGCTGGGCCGCAAGTCGGCTCTGGTCGTCACGCTGCTGATGATGGGCGTGGCCACCTTCGCCGTCGGACTGCTGCCCACCTACGCCTCCGTCGGAGCGGCCGCTCCCGCGTTGCTGGTGCTGCTGCGGTTCGTCCAGGGTCTCGCCGTGGGCGGCGAGTGGGGCGGGGCCGCGCTGATGGCGGTGGAGCACGCCCCGGAGGGGAAGAAGACCTTCTACGGCTCGTTCGCCCAGCTCGGCAACTCCGCGGGCGCCCTGCTCGCGACCGGGGCGTTCAGCCTGATGACCTCGCTCGGCGACGAGGCCCTGCGCGAGTGGGCCTGGCGGGTGCCGTTCCTCGTCTCGGCGGTGCTGGTGCTCGTCGGCATGTTCATCCGGTTGCGGGTCGAGGAGTCGCCGGTCTTCGAGCAGGTCAGGCAGCGGCGCGAGAGCGCGCCCGCGGCCGCCGCGGAGCTTCCGATCAGGGCCGTGCTGCGGTCGTCGTGGCGGCCCGTGCTGCTCGGCATCGGGGCGCTTCCCGTGGCCATCGGCGGCTACTACATCGCGACGACCTTCCTGCTCGCGTACGCGACCGGCGCCGGCGTCGGCGTCGAGGAGCCGGTGGTGCTCAACGGGCTCAGCTTCGCCGCGTTCGTCGAGCTCGTCGCCACCCTCGTCATCTCGTGGCTCGGGGACAGGGTCGGCGGGCGCCGCGTGGTGATCGTGGGGCTGGTCGCCGTGGCCCTGCTCGCGGTGCCGCAGTTCACGGTGATGGGGACGCGCAACACGGTCCTCATCTTCCTGATGCTCGGCCTCATGCGGCTGGCCATGTCCGCGACGTACGGGCCGATGGCCACGCTGCTCGCGGAGATGTTCCCCCCGAACGTCCGCTACACGGGCATGTCGCTGGCCTACCAGGTGGCCGGGGCGATCTTCGGCGGGCTCTCGCCGCTGGCGGCGACCGCCCTCGTCCAGGCCGGTGGCGGAGGGCCCGCGCCCGCCATCGGGCTGCTGATCGGGATGTGCCTGCTCAGCGTGGTCTGCCTGGCCGTCGCGCCGCGCCACCGCGACACCCCGGCCGTTCCCGGCGTTCCCGCCGTCTCCCAGTGATCCAGTAGTTGGAGGAGTCTTGTCCGCGATCGTCATCACCAACGCCAAGGTCCGCACGATGGACCCCGGTGCGCCCAGGGGCGAGGCCCTGGCCGTACGCGACGGCCGCGTCCTCGCCGTCGGCCGGGACGCCGACGTGTCGGCCGTGGCCGGACCCGGCGCCGAGGTGATCGACGCTGGCGGCCGCACGGTGCTGCCGGGGTTCATCGACCCGCACAACCACCTGCTGTCCACGGCCGAGTCCCTGGTGTCCGTCGACGCCCGCTACCCGGCCGTGGGGAGCGCCGCCGACCTGGTGGCGGTGATCGCCGCGGAGGCGGAGCGTACGCCGCCGGGCCAGTGGATCAGGGCGTTCGGCATGGACGACGCGAAGTTTCCCGGGGGCCGGCCCTCCCGGCGTGACCTGGACGAGGCGACGACCGAGCACCCGGTGATCGTCTACCACGTCTCCGGCCACCACGCCGTGGTCAACTCCGCCGCGCTGGCGTGGCGGGGCATCACCGCGGACGTGCCCGACCCGGTCGGCGGCGCCTTCCTGCGCGACGAGGGCGGCCGGCTCACCGGGATGGTGCTGGACTCCGCGATGCAGCTGCTGCTGCCGACCGCGGTGGACATCGGCTGCCACGGCCCCAACTTCCACACCGACCTCCCGGCGGAGCAGCTGCTGTCCTGGCTCGCCGCCGCCGGGGAGAGGTACCTGTCGGCGGGGCTCACGACGGTGTGCGACCCCCAGGTGTCCCGCCGGGAGCTGTCGATCTACCGGGCCGCGCACGCCGCGGGCACGCTGCCGGTCCGCACGGTCTGCATGCCCCTGTCGCACATGCTGGACGACCTGGCCGCGCTCGGCCTGGCCGGTCCCTTCGGCGACGACATGCTGCGCCTGGGCGCGATGAAGTTCTACTGCGACGGCACGCTGCTCGGCGGCACCGCCCTGTTCAGCGAGCCGTACGGCGAGGGCGGCCAGTTCACCGGCTCCACCTATCACCGGCCGGAGCGGCTCACCGACCTGGTCCGCCGGGCGGCCGAGGCCGGCTGGCAGGTCGGCGTGCACACCCAGGGCGATCTCGCGATGGCCTACACGCTCGACGCGATCAAGGCGGCGGTGGCCGTGTCGGGGGACGACGCCCGGCCGCGCATCGAGCACTGCGGCCACCCGACGCCCGGCCAGGTGCGCGATTTCGCCGCGCTCGGCGTGATCCCGGTCAACCAGCCGAACTTCCTGCACGACAGCGGCAGGGACTTCGTGCGGCGGCTGGGGGAGCGCCGCGCCCACCGGCTCCAGCCGATGCGCGAGGAGATCGACGCCGGGCTCCGCCCGGTGCTGTCGAGCGACTCGTTCGTCTCCTCGCTGCGGCCGATGGAGACCGTGGCCAACGCCGTACGGCGGCGCACCCGCGAGGGCGACCCCATCGGCGCCGACCACGCCGTCACCCTGGACGAGGCGCTGCGCGCCCACACCGCCGACGCGGCCTACGCGCTGCGGATGGAGGACCGCATCGGCTCCCTGACACCGGGCAAGCTGGCCGACGTCGTCGTCCTGGACCACGACCTCGACCGCCTCGGCGTGGACGAGCTGGCGGGGGTGGACGCGTGGCTGACGATGCTGGGCGGGCGGGTGGTCCACCACTCCTGAGACGTGGTCCCGGGGGTGTGGCGTCCCACAGTCCGGGAATCGGAGAAGTGTGGACGGGCGGGCGGGGTCTTGCGCTAAGGGGTGTGAGTTCTGCCACGATGTCCACATATGCGCCCGGTCGCCCACCCCAGCGGCCGTACGCCCGACGACCCGGCCTTCCTGCGGGGGTGACCCCACCCGCGGGGGCCCGAGACGCACAGGAGTGGCACGTGACAGCCGACGCCCCTCGTGGTGTAGACGCACCCCCGGAGCTCGTCCAACTGCTCACCCCGGAAGGGGAGCGGGTCGAGCATCCCGACTACGACATCGAGCTGACCGCGGAGGAGGTCCGCTCCCTCTACCGCGACCTGGTCCTCGTCCGCCGCGTCGACCTGGAGGCCGTCGCGCTCCAGCGGCAGGGTGAGCTCGGCATCTGGGCGTCCCTGCTCGGGCAGGAGGCGGCCCAGATCGGCTCAGGCCGGGCGCTCACGGACGCCGACATGGCCTTCCCCACCTATCGGGAGCACGGGGTGGCCTGGTGCCGCGACGTCGACCCGGTCAAGCTGCTCGGCCTCTTCCGCGGCGTGAGCAACGGCGGGTGGGACCCGGCCGAGCACAACTTCCACCTCTACACGATCGTCATCGGCTCCCAGGCCCTGCACGCGGTCGGCTACGCCATGGGCATCCAGCGCGACGGCGCCGAGGCGGCCACGATCGTCTACTTCGGCGACGGAGCGACCTCCCAGGGCGACGTGAACGAGTCCTTCATCTGGGCCTCGGTGTTCAACGCCCCCATCGTGTTCTTCTGCCAGAACAACCAGTGGGCCATCTCCGAGCCGCTGGAGAAGCAGTCGAAGATCCCGCTGTACAAGAGGGCCTCCGGCTTCGGCTTCCCCGGGATCCGCGTGGACGGCAACGACGTGTTCGCCTGCCTCGCCGTGACCCGCCGCGCGCTGCAGAACGCCCGCGAAGGGCAGGGGCCGACGCTGATCGAGGCCTTCACCTACCGCATGGGCGCGCACACGACCTCCGACGACCCCACCCGCTACCGCCTCGCCGACGAGCTGGAGGCGTGGAAGCTGAAGGACCCCATCGAGCGGGTCAAGGCGTACCTGTTCAAGAACCAGCTCGCCGACCAGGAATTCTTCGAGAAGATCGACGCCGAGGCCGACGCGCTCGGCAAAGACGTGCGAAGCCGGTGCCTGGCGCTGCCCGACCCGCCACCCGGGGCTATCTTTGATCACGTGTACGCCGGCGCCCACGCACTCCTCGACGAGGAACGCGAGCAGTACCTGACCTACCTGGCGGGGTTCGAACGATGACCACACTCACTCTCGCCAAGGCGTTGAACGAAGGCCTCCGCCGCTCGATGGAGGACGACCCCAAGGTGCTCGTGATGGGAGAGGACGTCGGCAAGCTCGGCGGCGTCTTCCGCGTCACCGACGGCCTGCAGAAGGACTTCGGCGAGGACCGCGTGATCGACACGCCGCTCGCCGAGTCGGGCATCATCGGGACGGCGATCGGCCTGGCCCTGCGCGGCTACCGGCCGGTCTGCGAGATCCAGTTCGACGGGTTCGTGTTCCCGGCGGCCGACCAGATCATCACCCAACTGGCCAAGATGCCGCTGCGGTCGCTCGGCACGCTCAAGCTGCCGGTCGTCGTACGCATTCCGTGCGGCGGCGGCATCGGGGCGGTCGAGCACCACTCGGAGTCGCCCGAGGCGTACTTCACCCACACGGCGGGCCTGCGGGTGGTGGCGTGCTCCAACCCGGCGGACGCGTACACGATGATCCAGGACGCCGTCCGCTGCGACGACCCGATCATCTTCTTCGAGCCCAAGCGCCGTTACTGGGACAAGGCCGACGTCGACCTCGCCGCCTCCGGCCTGCCGCTCGACCGCGCCCGCACCGTACGGCAGGGCCGCGACATCACGCTGCTCGCGTACGGGCCGATGGTGAAGACCTGCCTGGAGGCCGCCGCGGCGGCGGAGGAGGACGGGCGGGACATCGAGGTCATCGACCTGCGCTCGCTCAACCCTCTCGACGTGGACGTCCTGACCGAGTCCGTGACGCGGACCGGACGGTGCGTCGTCGCCCACGAGGCCCCCGTCTTCACCGGCTTCGGGGCCGAGCTGGCTGCGCGCATCACCGAGCGCTGCTTCTACAGCCTGGAGGCGCCCGTGCTGCGGGTCGGCGGGTTCTCCACGCCCTACCCGCCGTCGCGGCTGGAGGACCACTACCTGCCCGACCTGGACCGCGTGCTCGACGCCGTGGACCGCTCGTTCGCGTACTGAGGGGGAGGGACTTCTCATGCTCCGTGAGTTCAGGCTCCCCGACGTGGGCGAGGGGCTGACCGAGGCCGAGATCGTCAAGTGGCACGTGGCCCCGGGCGACGCGGTGAAGATCAACCAGACGATCGTGGAGATCGAGACGGCCAAGGCCGTCGTCGAACTGCCGTGCCCCTACGAGGGCACCGTCTCCGCCCTGATGGTCGGCGAGGGCCAGACGGTCGACGTCGGCGCCCCGATCATCTCGGTCGAGGACGGCGCGGACGGTGGCGGCGCCGGCGCGGGCCGGGAGGCCCTGGCGGACGACATGGTGCCGGACGTGCGGAACGGCGCTCCGGCGAAGGAGGAGCGCCAGCCGGTGCTGGTCGGGTACGGCGTCAAGACGAGCGCCACCCGCCGCCGCCCCCGCAAGCCGGCGACGTCCGCTCCGGCCTCCATATCCGCTCCGGCCGCCGCGTCCGCTCCGCCGGTTCCACCCGCCCGGACCGCCGCGCCCCCGCCGGCCGCTCCCGCTCCGGCCGATGCGGTCCAGGGCAACGGGTCCACGGCGTCCGCACGGGCCCGCGTCCTGGCCAAGCCGCCGGTCCGCAAGCTCGCCAAGGACCTCGGTGTCGACCTGACGACCCTCACGGGCACCGGCCCCCAGGGATCGATCACCCGGGCGGACGTGGAGGCCGCGGTGGCGGCACCCGCCCCCGTTCCGGCCGCCGCACGGCGGGAGGCCGGGGCGCGGGAGGAGCGCATCCCGGTCAGGGGGGTCAGGAAGGCGACCGCGCAGGCGATGGTGGCCAGCGCGTTCTCGGCCCCGCACGTGACCGAGTGGCTGCAGGTCGACGTGACCGAGACGATGGAGGCCGTCCGGCGGCTGTGTACGCTGCCCGAGTTCGCCGAGGTCAAGGTCTCCCCGCTGCTCCTCGTGGCCAAGGCCCTGATCACCGCGGTCAAACGACACCCGATGGTCAACGCCACGTGGACCGGCGAGGAGATCGTGGTCAAGCACTACGTGAACCTCGGCATCGCCGCCGCCACCGATCGCGGGCTGATCGTGCCGAACGTCAAGGACGCCGACGCGATGTCGCTGCCCGAGCTCGCCCGGGCGCTGGGCGAGCTGACCGAGCGGGCGCGGGCCGGCAAGTGCCAGCCCGCCGAGCTGAGCGGCGGCACGATCACGATCACCAACGTGGGCGTCTTCGGCGTCGACGCCGGCACGCCGATCCTCAATCCCGGGGAGGTGGCGATCCTCGCCGTGGGCCAGATCAGGGACATGCCCTGGGTGGTCGACGGGCAGCTCGCGGTCCGCAAGGTCACCACGCTCGCGCTGTCGTTCGACCACCGCGTGGTCGACGGCGAGCTCGGCTCGTACGTCCTGCGCGACGTCGGCGCCATGCTGGAGGACCCCCTCCGCATGCTCGCCTGGAGCTGAGCGGGGACCACTCAAGTCGGATGCAAGATCCGAACCAGTGAGGCGCAAGCTCGGATTCCTACCGTTCGCTTGTGATCCTCATACTGAGCGACCGGCAGGACACCTCCGTGCGCCGTGTCCTCCCGAAGATCGAGCGCCTGGGCGTCCCCGTGACCTGGTGGGACAGCGGTGAGTTTCCCGCCAGGTCACGGGTGACCGCGGCCTTCGCCGACGGCTCGCGGCGGTTGACGCTGGACACCGGCGCCCAGGTGGTCGATCTCGCCACGGTCACCGCCGTGTGGAACCTGCGCCCCAGCCGCTCGGTGGCCGCGGCGAACGTGTCGGACCCGACCCACCGGGCGCACGTCGAGTGGCAGTCCCGTTTCCACCTGGACGGCGTGTGGGAACTCGTGCGGGCCCGCTGGCTGCCGTGCCCGCACCCCGTCACCGGCCGGACGCGCAACCGTCTCGTCCACACGGCCCTGGCCGCCGAGCTGGGCTTCGCGGTGCCGGAGACCGTGTACACGAACGACCCGGCGGAGCTGGTCCCGGCGTACGAGCGTGCCGGAGGCAGACTGCTGGTGAACCTGCTCGACCCCGAGGACCTGCGGATCGACGGACAGGACCACCGGGTGCACACCACGCTGGTCCGCCGCCGGCACCTCGCCTCACGCCACCGGTTGCAGCACGAGCCGGTCATCCTGCAGCCCTGCCTGCCCCGGACCGTGGACCTGCGGGCGGTCGTCGTGGGCGAGCGCGTGTTCGCCGTACGGGTGCGCGAGCGGCCGGGTGACGGCCCGGGCGACTTCGCCGTGCACCGCCTGCCGGAGGAGATCGAGCGCCGGTGCGTGGCCCTGGCCGCCTCGCTCGGCCTGAGCTACGCGGTCGTGCATCTGGCGCTGACCGGGGAAGGCGAGCACGTCTTCCTGGAGATCGATCCGAACGGCGCGTGGGCGCCGGTGGAGGAGAGCGCCGGGCTGCCGGTCAGCGACGCCATCGCCGCCTGGCTGGCGGCATGACCGCCGTATCGGTGACGGCGTTCGCCGCGGTCCTCGCCGAAGCCGTCGAACTGCTGCGCGGCCTGCGCCGCCGCCGTACGGCCGTTCCCGAGGCCAGGAGCCTGGCCGCGGCGTGGGCGGCCACCCACCCGGAGGCACGGGCCCAGCTCGTCGTCGGCCTGCGTCCGGACAGCCCGCTGGTCGACTACGACCTGCTCGTCGAACATCCGGAGGGTGGCACCGTGGCCCTTTCCGCCTCGCCGGACGACGGCGTGCCCTGGCCGGCCGAGCACTCGGCCCACTGGGCCGCCGGAAATTGGGCCGCCGGATATCTGGTCACGGTCGACCGCGTGCGCCTGCGCGTCGCCGAGGCGCTCATGCTGCTGCCCAGGCGGCCGTACGGCGATCGCGACGTCCACGACGAGATCGTCGAGCAGTGCCTGCTGATGAACGAGACGCTGGAGGACGGCGAACCACTCGACGACGCCGACATCCGGGCCGCCACCGAGGAGTTCCGCGCCGGCCACGGCCTGCGTGACCGCGCCTCCACGCTGGCCTGGCTGGCGGAGATGTCGCTGTCCGGCGAGCAGTTCGAGGCGTTCATCGCTGGGATCGCGCGGCGGCGGCGCTTCCGGCGGCGCAAGGAGGCCGAGCTCGCGCCGGGCCATTTCGCGGCCCACCGCTGCGACTTCGACCGCGTACGCGCCCTGTGGGTGACCGGGTCGCAGCCGGTGAACGGGGAGTTGCTGCGTGGCGTGGGCGGCCTGCTGGGCTGCGGGGAGGCCGTGGTGACCGTCGGCGCGCGGTGGGCCAGAGACCTGCCCGCGCCCCTGCGCCACGCCGCGCACGACACGCTGGTCGGTCCGGTGGCGTACGGCGACGGCTATCTGACCGGGATCGTGCTGGAGCGCCGGGTGGGACGGGACGATCCGGAGACGCTGGTCGCGGCGGGCGAGACCGCCTTCGACGAGTGGCTCGCCGGCCGGCGCAGGCGGGCCTCCATCGAGTGGCACTGGCTGTGAGGACCTGGCTGAACGCGATCGACGACCCGGTGACGGGCATCGCCGGGCCGGTCGTCGCCGCGTCCCGGGGGCCGGAGAGGACCCCGGGACATGCCGTCAGGCGGCGTCGAGAGCTGCGGTGATCTTGCGGGCCATGTCGGCCATGGTGGGGCTGGGCGCGCCCTTCTGGGCCCGGGTGGCTGCTTCGATGGCGACGATGACGGTGCCGCGGAAGTTGTCGGCCTCTGCCGGAGCCTGCTTCTTGAGCAGGCTCATGGCCGCCGTCAGGGCCGGCAGCACGTGGTCGGCGAGTTCGGCCACGGACTTGCCGCTCAGGTTCATGCCTGTCGACTTCTCGGCGAGCACGTGCCCGACCAGGCCGGTCGCGGAGGTCAGGGCGATGGAGCCCTCGGTGGCGACCTTGTGGGGCGAGCCGGCGGCGCCGGCGGCGGCCAGCAGCGAGACGGCGCCGTAGGCGGCGGTCCGCAGGGTGATCTTGTCCTGGTCGATGAGGGTGATGGACATGGTGGGGTCCTTTACAGCTGTTGCACGGATGGGAGAAAGGGTCCTGCCGGTGCCCCGTGCTTGATGCCCCGTGCTTGATGCCCCGTGCTTGATGCCTGGTGCGTCAGGGGGCTGAGGGCGGGTCTGCCGGGACGCGGGCTCGGTGTCAGTCGTCGATCGCCTGGTAGAGCGTGGTCCAGAAGTCGTGGATGAGCTGCATCGAATCCGGGGTGGACGCCCCGACCTGGGTGAGCAGGAGTCCGGTGAGCTGCCTGGCCGGGTCGGCGTAGGCCGCGGTGCCGCTTCCGCCGTCCCAGCCGAACTGGCCGACGGAGGCGTAGTCGCCGCGGTAGGTGCGCACCGCCATCCCGAAGCCCCAGCCGCCGTGCTGCCCTTGGCCGTGCGAGATGTGGACGTTGTTGACGGCCATGGCGTTGCGGGCGGCGTTCTGCTCGGGCGTGAGCCGGTTGGTGGTCATCAGCTCGACGGCGGGCCGGGACAGGATCCGCTTCCCCTTGTGCGTTCCGCCGTTGAGCAGCATCTGGAAGTAGGCGTGGTAGTCGTCGACGGTGGAGACCAGCCCGCCGCCGCCGCCCTGGAAGGCCGGAGGCTCGCTCCACCGTCCTCCCTTGGCCTCGTCCCACACGAGGAACTCGCCGGTCTGGGGGTCGGGGGCGTAGAGGGTCGGCAGCCGGTCGATCTTGTCCGAGGGCACGTGGAAACCGGTGTCGGTCATCCCCAGCGGATCGAAGATGCGCTCGCGCAGGAACTCCTCGAACGACTGGCCCGTGACCCTGGCCACCAGCACGCCGAGCAGGTCGCTGCCGATGTGGTACTGCCAGCGCTCTCCGGGCTGGTACATCAGCGGAAGCGTGCCGAGGCGGCGCATCCACTCGTCCGGCTCGGGCATCGGCACCGGCAGATTGGGCGTGAGCCCCTGCTCGAAGACCGCGTTCATGATCGGGGTGCCCAGCGACGTCATATCCATGCCGATCCCGAACGTGGAGGTCAGCACGTCCCGCACGGTGATCGGCCGCCGCGCCGGCACGGTGTCGTCCAGCGGGCCGTCGATCCGCTTCAGCACCCGGCGGTCGGCCAGTTCCGGCAGCCACGGGTCCACCAGGTCGTCCAGTCGCAGCCTGCACTCATCCAGCAGGACCATCGCCGCCGCGACCGAGACCGGCTTGGACGTCGAGGCCATCCGGAAGATCGTGTCCCGGCGCATCGGCGCGCCACCGTCATGGCGCATCGTCCCGAGCGCTTCGACGTGCGTCCGGCCGGCCCGGCTGACCAGGGCGACGAGCCCGGGAATCCTGCCCGACTCGACATACCGCGCAAGCACCTCGCGCAACCTGCGCAGCCCGGTTGCGGAGAATCCGCTGTCGCCGGTTTCCATCATGAATCTCCTCACGCACAGTGGTCGATCTGCCTTTATCGGGACTCCCTTTGCGGTGCCACCGGCACCCACAAGCGTTCGGGAATCTCTGAACGTCTGCGACACTACATTGCGTTCACTGATCGGTCAACAGATAAACGAGCGAATAGTGCCTGCTATCACAGGACGCAAGGGCAGGCTTTGCAATGACTGTGAAGCTGAACGCAATGAGCGACCGGGCGTGCATTGCAATGGACTCCGGGTGAATGCATACTGTGCAGCACGCGGGCGCCGAGCTCCGCGCACGTCGGCGGACAGGAGACGAGCACCGATGCCCGGAGGCAGACTCACCGACGAGGACCGTCAGCAGATCGCTGCGGGGCTGGCCGAGGGGCTCGGATACGCGGAGATCGGCCGGCGTCTGGGCCGGCCCGCCTCGACCGTCATGCGGGAGGTCACCCGCAACGGCGGACCCGACGATTACGGGGCGGAGCGGGCGCACGAGGCCACGCGGCACCGAGCGCGCCGGCACAAGCGGGCTCAACCTCCGGCGCCGCCGATCCCCGACAGCGGCCATGGGCGTGACCCCCAAGCGGTGCTGGACTTCACGGAGTCCTTCATCGACCTCCTCGCTCAGCAGGGGCTGCCCCGGATGGAGGCCAGGGTGCTGGCCTGCCTGTACGTCACCGACTCCGGCACTCTCACCGCCGCCGACCTGGTCCAGCGGCTTCACGTCAGCCCTGCCTCGATCTCCCACGCCGTCGCCTTCCTGGAACAGCAGGGGATGCTCAGGCGGGAACGGGTTCCCGGCGCGCGGCGCGAACGCTATGTCCTCGACGACGAGATCTGGCTCCGGTCGATGCTCGCGTCTCTCCAGATGAACGAGGCCCTGGTGGCCGCATCGCGGCGCGGAGCCGAGATACTCGGGGCCGCGACCCCGGCGGGCGTCCGCTTCGAGTCCTCCGCCGAACTTCTGTCCCTCGTGAGCGAGGCCTTCCGGCAGGTCCTGGAGCAGTGGCAGAACCGCGCCGCCCCGAGCGCTCGCCGGCCGGCGCGAACGCCTGGCGATTGAGGATGAGAGGATGAGCGCCGTGAAGAGCGCGGCCGCCCGGCCGCGTGCGTCTCATCCCAGGGGGAGTGCATGTTCCGCCACGTCGTGCTGCTGAAGTGGACCGAGGACGCCACCGAGGAGCAGCGGGCCGAGGTGGCCAGGCGGCTGGGCGGGCTGCCGGACGTCATCCCCGAGTTGCGCTCCTACCAGATCGGCCCGGACGCGGGCGTCGACCAGGGCAACTTCTCCTTCGGCGTGGTCGCCGACTTCGACTCCCCCGAGGACTACGTCGTCTACCGCGACCACCCGGCCCACCGGGCGGTGATCGACGAGTGCATCACGCCGATCCTCGCCGCCCGCGCGGCCGTGCAGTACGTCCTCTAGGTTCCCTGCGGATGCAGTGATTCGACCGCTTCGACCAGAGGGGCGAGCCGGGGGTTCCGGGCTGCCTGGTCGAGGGCTTCCCGCAGGGCGGCGTCGTTGGTGGGCCGGGCCTCGGCGAGCAGCGCCAGGCCCTCGGGGCTGACGTCGGTGTAGATCCCACGGCGGTCGGTGGGGCACAGGTAGCGGGTGAGCAGTCCCCGCTCTTCCAGCCGGGTCACCAGGCGCGTCGTCGCGCTCTGGCTGAGCACCACGGCGTCGGCGACCTGCTTCATCTGCAGATGGCCGCCGGGGCCGTCGTGCTGCCGGCTGAGCGTCTCCAGCAGGGAGTACTCCCGCACGCTCAGGCCGTGCTTGCTCTGCAGGGCGCGCTCGATGTGCGCCTCGATCTTCTCGTGCAGCAGGGAGAGCGCGCACCAGCCCTGCGCGAGTGCGGTGAGGGCGGGATCGGCGGCCGTCATCGACTCTCCCTCCGTTCGCGTGTGACTCAGACGAGGATACTCCACCTCTGCAATAGCCCGCGCTTGCAAGTATCAGGCGTATGCAACTATTGTCTGCGCCTGTTACTTGCTCGTGCAATTGTTGGGGGACGTTCATGCCTCTCGCACTCGTAGCCCTCGCCATCGGGGCCTTCGGGATCGGGACCACCGAGTTCGTGATCACGGGGTTGCTTCCGCAGGTGGCGTCCGACCTCGGGGTCTCCATCCCGACCGTCGGCCTGCTCGTCACCGGCTACGCCCTGGGCGTGGTCGTCGGCGCCCCGCCGATGACCGTGCTGGGGACGACCATGTCCCGCAAGCGCGTGCTGATGCTGCTGATGGGGCTGTTCATCGCCGGCAACCTGCTCTCGGCCCTCGCGCCGGGCTTCGGGGCGATGCTGGCCGGCCGGGTGGTCGCCTCGCTGGCGCACGGCGCCTTCTTCGGCATCGGGTCCGTGGTCGCGGCCGAACTGGTCGCCCCGCACCGGAGGGCCGGGGCGATCGCCCTGATGTTCACCGGGCTGACCGTGGCCAACGTCGTCGGCGTGCCCCTGGGCACCCTGGTCGGCCAGGTCGCCGGCTGGCGGACCACCTTCGCCATCGTCGCCGGGCTCGGCGCCGTCGGCCTGATCGGCATCGCCGTGCTCGTGCCCGAGATGCCGCGCCCCGAGGGCGTACGCCTGCGTCACGAACTGGCCGCGCTCCGCGACGTCCAGGTGCTGCTGGCGATGGGCATGACCGTGCTCGGGTTCGGCGGCGTCTTCGCGGCCATCACCTACATCGCGCCGATGATGGTGCGGGTCGCGGGCTATCCCGAAGGGGCGGTCACCTGGCTCCTGGTCCTCTTCGGCCTCGGCATGGTCGCCGGCAACCTCGTCGGCGGAAGGTTCGCCGACCGCGCGCTGATGCCGATGCTGTACGTCTCGCTGGGTGCCCTCGCGGTCGTCCTCGCCGCCTTCACACTGACCGCGCACAGCAAGATCCTGGCCGCGGTGACCGTCGCCCTGATCGGGGCGCTCGGCTTCGCCACCGTGCCGCCGCTGCAGAAGCGCGTGCTCGACCTGGCCCACGGCGCTCCGACGCTGGCCTCGGCCGTGAACATCGGCGCCTTCAACCTCGGAAACGCCCTGAGTTCCTGGCTCGGCGGCCTCGTCATCGCGGCGGGCCTGGGTTACACCGCGCCCAACTGGGTGGGCGCCCTCCTGACCGCCTCCGCGCTCGTGCTCGCCGTCCTCTCGGCCGCCCTCGAACGCCGCTCCGCCGTGGTCGCGGCCGTCTGACCTTCCCTCTCGTTCACTGGGCCTTCCGCACTCCCGGGCATGCTCCGCCCTGCCGGACGATCACCGGTGCCAGGCGGTGACGGGTCCGTTGTGTGCCGCTTGCTGGAATCTCATTTCGCCGCACACTTTCACCCCCCACCCGTGCGAGATCAAGGCCGTTCCTGATAACGATTCAGATATGCGAAGCCAGTTCATAAACATGAACGCGCTGTGACCTGCGTCACGGCCTCGATCCGCCCTCCCGTACGCCCGTGACCTGCGCACCCGCCATTGACGGCGGGCGGAGGGCGGGCGCATCGTAACGAGGCCAGGCGGTTGTCGGTCCGGGTGCCGCCGTTCACCCGGAGGTACGACGCGCGTGAACCATTTGGACTGGTACGTTCTGGGCGCCTATTTCCTCGTCGTGGTGGCGATCGGCGTCTACTCGCACCGGCGCATCGGCGATATCAGTGACTTCTTCACCGCCGGGGGCAAGATGCCCTGGTGGCTGGCCGGCATCTCGCACCACATGTCCGGCTACAGCGCCGTCATGTTCACCGGGTACGCCGGCATCGCCTACCTCTACGGCGCCACCTCGTACGTCACCTGGGCGTTCCCGATCGCGATCGGCGTCGCGATCGGCTCGGTGCTGTTCGCGCCACGGCTGAACCGGATCCGCTCGAAGCTCAACGTCAGCTCGCCGCTGGAGTTCCTCGCCAAGCGGTACAACGTGCCGACCCAGCAGGCGCTCGCCTGGTCGGGCGGCCTGCTGAAGATCGTGGACGTCGGCGCGAAGTGGGCCGCGATCGCCACGCTGCTGTCGACGTTCACCGGCCTGTCGCTCAACCAGGGCATCCTGATCACCGGCGTCGTCACCGCCGTCTACTGCACGGTCGGCGGCCTGTGGGCCGACGCGCTCACCGACTTCGGGCAGTTCGTCATCCAGCTCCTCGCCGGTGTCGTGATGCTGTTCGCCGTCCTCGCCAAGCTCGGCGGCATCGGCGCGGTGGGCGACATGTGGGACCGGCTGCCGCCCGATCACGCGAACCCGCTCAACGGGCCGTACACGATGACGTTCCTGCTCGCGTTCCTGTTCATCAAGACGTTCGAGTACAACGGCGGCATGTGGAACCAGGCCCAGCGCTACATGGCCGCGCCGACGGCGGCGCAGGCGGCCCGCGGCGCGCGGCTGTCGGCCGTGCTGTGGGCGGTCTGGCCGCTGCTGCTGTTCTTCCCGATGTGGGCCGCGCCGCTGCTGGTCCACGCGACCAAGCCGGACGCGAGCGACTCCTATGCGCTGCTGACCACCCAGCTCATCCCGCACGGCCTGCTCGGCCTGGTGATCGCCGGCTTCTTCTCGCACACGATGGCGATGGCCTCCTCCGACGCCAACGCGATCGCCTCGGTCTTCACCCGCGACGTGATCCCGGTGCTGTCCCGCGCGGCGCGGGCCTGGGACACCCGGGCCGGCCTGGTCGCGGCCCGGGTCACCACGGTGGCGTTCATCGCGCTGTCGATGGCCGTGGCCACCCAGGTCAACAGCCCCGTGCTGAAGGACATCATCACGGTCGTCATCAAGTGGGTGGCCGGGCTCATGGGCCCGATCTCGATCCCGCTGCTGCTCGGCATGCTGCCGCTGTTCCGCCGGTCCGGACCGACGGCCGCGCTGGTCTCGTGGGCGGCCGGCCTGTTCGTCTTCTGGCTCACCAACTACGGCATGAGCGACGTCTCGACCGCCGTGGCGACGGCCGCGCCGGTGGCCACCTCGCTGGTGCTCTTCACGATCATCGGTTTCATCCGCCCGGAGAACACCCCCGAGCGCGAGGAACTGCTCCAGACCGTCAACACCGACGAGGACAGCGCCGCCCGGCCGCTTCCGGCGTCCGCCTGAGGGCGAGCGTGCCCCCACTGACCGCCGCACCGCTCCCCGCGTTCACCTGACCGGCCCGGGGAACGGTGCGGCCCCAAACGCGGTACGGCCGCCGCACCCGTCAGTGGGGCGGCGGCCGTACCGAACCAGAACCAGATCAGAAGGACTCTTCCGGCAGTTCCATGAGGTCCTGGCCGGTGGCGGCGAGCACGCGGCGCTCGGCGGCCAGGCGGGGCAGCACGGTCTGCGCGAAGAACGAGGCCGCGCCGACCTTGCCCGTGTAGAACGCCTTGTCCTCCTCCGAGGCGGACAGGGCGTTCAGCGCGATCTCGGCCTGGCGCAGCAGCAGCCAGCCCAGCACCAGGTCGCCCAGCGCCATGAGGAACCGGGTGGTGTTGAGGCCGACCTTGTAGACCTCCTGCGGCGTCTCCATGGAGGCGATCGCCCAGCCGGCCATCGTGTCGGCCATGGCCTTGACCTCGTCGGCCGCCTCGTCGAGCAGGCCGCGCTCGACCTTCAGCCGCCCGTTGCCCGCCTCCGAGGCGGCGAACGTCTTGATCTCGCCGAGCAGCGACCCCAGCGCCGCGCCCTGGTTCCGCAGGACCTTGCGGAAGAACAGGTCCTGGCCCTGGATCGCGGTCGTGCCCTCGTACAGTGAGTCGATCTTGGAGTCGCGGATGTACTGCTCGATCGGGTAGTCCTGCAGGAAGCCCGAGCCGCCGAGCGTCTGCAGCGAGCGCGCGAGCAGCTCGTACGACCGCTCGGAGCCGACGCCCTTGACCAGCGGGAGCAGCAGGTCGTTGAGCGCCTCGGCGGCCTCGTCGCGGCGGCCCTCGAACTCCGCGATCTGGATCTGGTCCTGGATCGTCGCCGTGTAGATGACCAGCGCCCGCATCGCCTCGGCGTACGACTTCTGCAGCATGAGCTCGCGGCGTACGTCGGGGTGGTGGGTGATCGGCACGCGCGGCGCGGTCTTGTCGCCGGCGCGGGTGAGGTCGGCGCCCTGGACGCGGTTCTTCGCGAAGTCCAGCGCGTTCAGGTAGCCGGTGGAGAGTGTGGCGATGGCCTTGGCGCCCACCATCATGCGGGCGTGCTCGATGACCATGAACATCTGCCGGATGCCGTCGTGCGTGTCGCCGACCAGGTAACCGATGGCGGGGTGCTTCTCGCCGAGGGTGAGCTCGCAGGTCGTGGAGACCTTCAGGCCCATCTTCTTCTCGACGTTGGTGACGTACACGCCGTTGCGCTCGCCCAGCTCGCCGGTCTCCAGGTCCACCAGGTACTTCGGCACGAGGAACATCGACAGGCCCTTGGTGCCGGGCTTGGCGCCCTCGGGCCGGGCCAGCACGAGGTGGAAGATGTTCTCGGCCATGTCGTGCTCGGCGCTGGTGATGAAGCGCTTGACGCCCTCGATGTGCCAGGTGCCGTCGGGCTGCTGGACCGCCTTCGTACGGCCGGCGCCGACGTCGGAGCCGGCGTCGGGCTCGGTCAGCACCATGGTCGCGCCCCAGTGCCGCTCGACGGCCATCTCGGCGAACCGCTTCTGCTCCGGAGTGCCGAGCTCGAACAGCAGGTGGGCGAAGGCCGGGCCGCAGGCGAACATCCACACGGCGGGGTTGGCGCCGAGCACCATCTCGGCCATGGCCCACACCAGGCTGCGCGGGGCGGGCGTGCCGCCGAGCTCCGGCTGCAGCTCCAGGCGCCACCACTCGGCGTCCACCCAGGCCTGGTAGGAGCGCTTGAAGCTCTCCGGCATGGTCACGCTGTGGGTGGCGGGGTCGAAGACGGGCGGGTGGCGGTCGGCGTCCTCGAACGAGTCGGCGATGGGACCGGTGGCGAGCCGGTTCACCTCGTCCAGCACGCTTCGCGCGGTGTCCTCGTCCACCTCGGCGAACGGGCCGGTGCCGAGGATCTCCCTGCGCCCGAACACCTCGAAGAGGTTGAACTCCAGGTCGCGGAGGTTGCTCTTGTAGTGACCCATCTGTGTGCGCTCCTAGAACCGAACCCGGGGGTAACGTACTGGTCGGTAACTCTAAACGAATGCTACCCGCGAGTAACCGGCGATAGCCATGGTCTGTGCCACAGATCGCACGGAATGGTGACGCACAACCGATATGTTCTTGTTGTGAGAAGGCCGTGATCCGCGGTCTTCCCGGACGAGGTGCCCGCCGTACCCGGACCAGCGAAGACGGTGGGCGGAAGGACATGGACCAAGTTCTGCAGATCGTCGGCGCCGTCCTGATTCTCGGCGCGTTCCTGCTCTCCCAGATGAACGTCCTCGACAACCGCTCGAAGATCTACCTCACGCTCAACCTCGCCGGCTCCGCGGTGCTCGCGTGGCTCGCGTACGCGGACGACGACTGGGGATTCCTGCTGCTGGAAGGGGTCTGGGCCATCGTGTCCGCGGTCGGCCTCCTCCAGTCCCTGCGGCCGCGGCGGACGGCAACGTAACCTGCTTGACATCTTTGCCGGTGTCGCGATTGGCTGGGCGCGTGATTGAGATCAACACGATGACGATCGACTGCGCCCGGCCGTACGAGCTGGCCCAGTGGTGGAGCGAGGCCCTGGGCTGGCCGCTCGTCGACTCGGAGCCGGAGGACGACGAGGTCGTGCTGGACCGTCCGGACGGCCCTCCGCACCTGCTGTTCATCCGGGTGCCCGACGGCAAGACGGTCAAGAACCGCCTGCACCTCGACGTCGTCCCCTCCGGGAACGGCACCCGCGACCAGGAGGTGGAGCGGCTGCTCGCGCTCGGGGCCAAGCCGTACGAGGACCACCGCACCCCGGAGGGCGCCGGCTGGGTCACTCTCCTCGACCCCGAGGGCAACGAGTTCTGCGTCTGCCGCAGCGCGGCGGAGCGAGAGGCCTGAGCGGTCAGGCGCCCTTGGCCCGGCCGCGCATCGAGAACGTGAGGACGGTGGTGATCAGCAGCACGAGCGCGCCGCCCCACAGCGCGTCCCAGGCCGAGCCGAAGAGGCCCTCGCCGTCGATCACGAGCTGCACCGGGTACATGAGGGCCGCCGCACCGAGGCCCGGGTAGAGCGAGAAGCGCCAGGGGTGGCGCAGCGCCCAGAGACGGGCCTGCCGGGTCACCCGGTCGCCGACGTCCGGCTTGGAGATCGCGCCGATCGCCGCGACGAGGGCGAACACGGTGATCCCCGCGCACAGGGCCCAGGTCAGGTCGGCCGGGCCGGGCAGGATGACGCCCAGGAGGAAGCTCGTGGCCGCGACCGCCCCACCGGACGTCGCCGCGGCCCGCCAGGGCGCGCCGCGCAGGGCCGCGCCGGCCAAGGACATCTCGTCCATGCGGGTCAGTTCGTTCATGACTACAGCGTGCCTTTTGGGGTGTTTCCCCGGTATCGGGGAAGTCCCTGAGCCGCCCCTGACGCCACCCGGTTAGGCTCCCCGGCATGGATCTGCACTTCCGTACGGCCCGGCGTGAGGACGTCCCCGTCATCGTGGCCATGATCAACGAGGACCCGATCACCGCCTCCCGCCCGTCTTCCGGGGAGCCGGACTACTACGCCGCCTTCGAGGCGGTGGACGCCGACCCGCGCAACGAGCTGATCGTCGTGGAGTCGGGCGACGAGGTGGTCGGGACCATGCAGATCACCTATATCCCCGGGCTGTCGCGGCGGGGCGGCGAGCGCGCGCTGATCGAGGCGGTCAGGGTCGCCGTCCCGCACCGCAACCGGGGAATCGGCCGGGAGATGATGCGGTGGGCGGTCGAGCGGGCCCGGGAGCGCGGCTGCGCGCTGGTGCAGCTCACCTCCGACAAGGCCCGCACCGAGGCCCACCGCTTCTACGGCTCGCTCGGTTTCACCGCCTCACACGAGGGGTTCAAGCTCCTCCTCGCTTGAGAGCGGGGCGACGTCGACGAAGTTGTCGTGGTAGACCGGGCCCCGGCCCATGTCGGCGTCCCTCTCGTCCACCAGCGCGTTGGGGTTGGCGCCCCCGGACAGCTTCGGCCAGTGGCCCTTCGGCGCCGCCACCACCCCCTGCGCCACCCGGTCGCTGACCTCCACGTACGCCCTGAACTCGCCGTTGCCGTTGAAGACCCGGGCGGCCTGCCCGTCCACGAGCCCCCGCGACGCGGCGTCGGCGGGATTCACCAGCACCCGTGGGCCCTTCGACCGTTTGCGCAGCTCCGGGTTGTTGGCGAACTGCGTGTTCAGGAACGTGTGCGCGGCCGGGGTGATCATGACGAGCGGGTGCGGCCGGTCGGCGGGAGCCGTACGGGCGGTGAGCGAGGGGACGTAGCCCGCCACGCGCGGCAGCCCGGCGGCCTCGGCCTTCGCGGAGGCGAACTCCAGCCGCCCGCTCGGCGTCGGGAAGCCCTCCGCGAACGGCACGAACGGTTCGGCCACCGGAAGCCGGGCCCACCCCTGCTTGCGGCACTCCTCCAGGGAGACCCCCGCCTGGGCGAGCGTCTGCCCGGCCAGTTCGAGGTCGCTGTCGTAGAGAGACGGCTCGGTCAGGCCCATCAGCCGGGCGAGCCGGCGGAAGGTCTCGGTCGTGGAGAGGCACTCACCCGGCGGCTCGACCGCGGGCTCGTTCCACACCATGTACATGTGCCCGTAGCCGTGGTGCACGTCCAGGTGCTCGATCTGCATGGTCGCGGGCAGCACGTAGTCGGCGTAGTCGACGGTGTCGGTCGGGAACTGCTCCATCACCACCGTGAACAGGTCCTCCCGCGCCAGCGCCGCCCTGATCCGGTTCTGATCGGAGGTCGAGCCGAGCGGGTTGGCCGCGTAGACCCACAGGCACTTGACCGACTCGTCCAGCCCGTCGGCCAGCCGCGTCATCGTGAGCGTGCGCACGGGGTGGGGGAGCAGGTCGTCGCGCGGGTCAGGGCCCGTGGGGGCGTATCCCGAGGTGGAGTAGGCCACGCCGCCGCCCGGGTGGCGCCAGTCGCCGGTGACGCCGGGGATGCACGCGATCACCCGCATCGCGGCCCCGCCGCCCTCGTGCCGCTGGATGCCCATCGTGGCCCGGATGCCGGTCGGCCGGGTGTGCGCGAGCCGTACGCCGAGGGCGCGGATCCGCTCCTCGGGCAGGCCGGTGATCTCCGCCACCAGCGCCGGGGGATGCCTGCGGATCTCGGCCTCGAACTCGTCCCAGCCGGTCGTGTGCTCCTCGATGTACGCGCGGTCCTCCGCGCCCTCCTCCAGCACGACGTGCAGCAGGCCGAGGGCGAGCGCCGCGTCGGTGCCCGGCCGGATCGGCAGGTGCTCGTCCGCCTGGTCGGCCGTACGCGTGCGGATGGGGTCGATCGCCACGACGTACGCCCCGGCGGCGCGGGCGTCCTGGACGAACTTCCACAGGTGGTGGCCGCTGGTCAGCGTGTTGGTGCCCCACAGCAGGATGAGCCGCGACAGGGCGAACGTCTCCGGGTCCATGCCGCCGGGAGTCCCGTTGACGTACCGCAGCCCGTCGTTGCCGGCCCGCGCGCAGATGTTGAGGTCGTGCCGGGACGCGCCGAGGGCGTTCCAGAACCGCCGCCCGGCCTGACCCGACTCGCCCTGGACGTAGCCGAGCGTCCCGGTGCCCTGGTAGGGCCAGATCGCCTCGCCGCCGTGCTCCTCGACGATCGACGTCAGCTTGGCGGCGATCTCCGACAGCGCCTGGTCCAGGCTGATCCGCTCGAACCGGCCGGATCCCTTCGGCCCCACCCTCTTCAACGGGTGGAGAACACGGTCGGCCGACCGCACCTGCTCCAGGTAGCGGTTGACCTTCACGCACAGGGCCCCGCGCGTGTAGGGGTGGTCGCGGTTGCCGCGCAACCCGACGGCCTCGCCGTCGCGTACGGTGACGACCCACGAGCAGGTGTCGGGGCAGTCGAGCGGGCAGGCGCCGAGGACGGGTAGCGACGTGCTCATGGCATCGACGTTAGCGCGCCGCTCACGGTCGGTCTCTACCGGATTTCCCGCACGTAGGCGATGTTCGCGGCGTCCTCGGGGTCGGTGCTGGGGACCCCGGCGAACCAGGCGTCCAGAATCTCCATCAGGACCTGCTGGGAGGTGAGGCGGAGACCGAGCGCGAGCACGTTGGCGTCGTTCCACTTGCGGGCGCCCTCGGCGGTGGCGGCGTCGGTGCACAGCGCCGCACGCACGCCCGCTACCTTGTTTGCCGCTATGGACGCGCCGGTGCCGGTCCAGCAACAGACCACGGCCTGGTCCGCGCGGCCCTCCGCGACGTCCCTCGCCGCGGCGGAACAGCACCACGCCCAATCGGCCCGGTCACCGGGGGCCAGTGCTCCATAGAGTGTGACTGAATGGCCGCGCCGTTCCACCTCGGCCGCAAGCACCGACGCGATTCCGTCGAGGCTGTCCGAGGCCAGGGATATACGCATGCCGTCAATTGTGGACACCGAGTGCGAAGATCGCACAGAATCGCTGGTGGTGAGAGGCATCAAGGAGCAGGACATAACGCTGGACACTCCTGGCCAAGGAGCTGTCCTCGTCGTCGAGCCTCTGCTGCCGCAGCGGATCCGCCGTCCTTCCGACGCACTGCGGTTCCTGCTCACGCTGCTGGCCCTCGTCGCCGTCGTACTGATGGCTCTGGCCCTGCAACGCACGCTGAACGGCCTGGAGACCGACGTCCAGGCGGGCACCGGCCGCGCCCCCGATGTGCTGTCGGCCGCCGCCGGGCTGCTGGGCGGTGTCGCCGTGCTGATCGTTCCGGTCGCGTTCGCCGTCGAGCGGGTCTTCCACCGCGACGGCATGCGTGTCACCCAGGGGTTGATCGCCGCGATCCTCGCCCTGCTGGTGTCGTACGCGCTGGACGAGTGGCTGGTCAAGGCGGGCCCCGCCGACCTGGTGCAGTTGCTCACCGGTGGCAGGGACGTGGAGCCGCTCAACACCGTGCTCACCCCCGCCATCGCGTACGCCACGGCCGTGCGGATGGGCCGGCGCCCGCACTGGCGGGCACTCATGTGGGTCGCGCTGGCCCTCGACGTGTTCGCGCTCTTCACCGCCACCAAGGTCACCGCACTCGGCGTGATCCTCACGTACATCGTGGGTCTCGCCGTCGGGTTCGGCACGCTCTACGGCATCGGCAGCGCGAACACCAGGCCGCCCGGCAGCGCCGTGCTGGCGGCGCTGCGCAGGCTCGGTTTCACGCCGGTCAGCGCCAGACGGGTGGAGGACGACAGCTCGGGCAGCCGCCGCTACCTGGTCGGCCTCGCCGACGACCGGCGGATCGACGTGACCGTGCTCGACCGGGACCGGCAGGTGGCGGGCGTCCTCTACCGGCTGTGGCGGCGTTTCCTGCTCAACAACGAGACCCGGCGCAGGGCCATCCGCTCGCTGCGCGCCGAGCTGGAGCGCGAGGCGCTGATGGCGTACGCCGCGCAGGCCGCCGGGGTGCGGCTGCCGCGCCTGCTCGGCACGAGCGAGATCGGCACCGAGGCCGCGCTGCTCGCCTACGAGCACGTGGACACCCGGCCGGTGAGCGATCTGCAAGACGAGGACTTCGACGACGAGCTGCTGGAGCGGATGTGGGGGCAGGTCCGGCTGCTGCACGCGCACCGCCTGGCCCACCGCCACCTCACCGGCGAGAGCATCCACGTCGACGCCCATCGGAACGTCTACCTCGTGGACGCCCGCAGCGGCGAGATCGCGGCGGGCGACCTGCTGCTGCGGCTCGACATCGCCCAGCTCCTCGCCTACCTCGGCACCCGCGTGGGAGCCGAGCGCTCTGTCCGGTCGGCGGCGAAGGTGCTGGGGGACAACACCCTCGCCGGGGCGATGCCGCTGCTCCAGCGGATCGCGCTGAGCCGGGACACCCGGACGGCCGCCCGCCGGGACAGGAAGCTCCTGCCCGCCATCCGTGAGCAGATCACCGCGCTGAAGCCGCAGGTCGAGGTCCAGGAGGTGCGGCTCGAGCGGTTCCGCCCCCGGACGCTGGTGACGATCATCGTCAGCACGATCGGTGCCTACTTCCTGCTCTCCCAGCTCAGCCAGGTCAACCTGACCAGTGTGATCACCACGGCGAACTGGGCGTGGAGCGGCGTCGCGCTGCTCGCCGGCGCCCTCAGCTACGTCGCGGCGGCGATCATGCTGCGCGGGTTCGTGCCCGAGCCGCTGCCCCTCGGCCGTACGGTCCTGGCCCAGCTCGCCGCGTCGTTCGTGAAGCTCGTCGCGCCCGCCGCGGTGGGCGGCGTCGCGCTCAACACCCGTTACCTGCAGAAACGAGGCGTCCCGCCGGGGGCGGCGGTGACCAGTGTGGGGGCTTCGCAGCTCATCGGCCTGGCCATGCACATCATGCTGCTGCTGCTGTTCGGCTACCTCACCGGAACGCAGGCCGCGCCGTCCCTCACCCCGTCGCGGGGCCTGCTCGTCGTGTTGCTCGGCGTCGCGGTGCTCTTCCTGATCGTGCTCGCCGTACGGCCGCTGCGCCGCGTGCTGACCACCCGCCTGCGGGCGATGTTCTCGGGGGTGATCCCCCGGCTGCTCGACGTGGTGCAGTCGCCCAAGAAGGTCCTCGAAGCGGTGGGCGGGACCCTGCTGCTCACCCTCAGCTTCGTGATCTGCCTTGAGGCGTGCGTGCAGGCGTTCGGCGGCAAGGCCAGCTTCACGGCGGTCGCCGTGGTGTTCCTGGCCGGCAACGCCATCGGCTCGGCCGCCCCGACACCTGGCGGGCTGGGCGCGGTGGAGTACGCCCTGTCGCTCGGCCTGCAGGTCGCCGGCGTGCCGGGCCCCATCGCCACCTCGGCCGTGCTGCTGTTCCGGCTGATGACGTTCTGGCTTCCCGTCCTGCCCGGCTGGGCCTCCTTCGCCTACCTTCAGCGTCAGAACGCCCTCTGAACCCTTGACGGCCGACTTGGGCGATGCCCGGCCGGGCTTCGCCGCCCGCCGGACCAGACCTGGGACGGGTCTGGGGCCTCAGGCACCTGGTGTCTGTGCGCCAGACCACGGACACCAGGGCCATGAGCCCGGGCTCAGCAGCCCGGGCTCACGAGCATGGGGTCACACGCCGCGGTGCGGGCGCGCCGGCCGGTGCACCGCGGCTCGTGGACGTTCATTCCGCGCTGGAAGCGGCCCAGAGATTGATCCCGCACTCGACCGCGTCCTTGTCGATCGCGTCCAGCTCGTCCTGGGTGAAGTCGAGCCGGTTGATCGCGTCGAGGTTGTCGTCGAGCTGCTCGACGCTGCTCGCGCCGATCAGGACCGACGTCACCCGCGGATCGCGAAGCGCCCAGGACAGGGCCATCTGCGCCAGCGACTGCCCGCGCTGGCCGGCGATCTCGTTGAGCCGCCGGACATGGCGCAGGCTCTCCTCCGTCAGCAGGGACGGATCGAGCGACTTGCCCTGGGCCGCTCGCGAGTCCTTCGGAATGCCGGCCAGGTAGCGGTCGGTCAGCATGCCCTGCGCCAGCGGAGAGAACGCGATGCAACCGGCGCCCTCCTCCTCCAGCACGTCGAGCAGCCCGTTCTCGATCCACCGGTTGAGCATCGAGTAGGAGGGCTGGTGGATGAGCAGCGGCGTGCCCATGTCCCGCAGGATCGCCGCGGCCTGCCGGGTCCGCTCCGGGGAGTAGGACGAGATGCCCGCGTAGAGCGCCTTGCCCGAGCGGACCGCGTGGGCGAGCGCCCCCATGGTCTCCTCCAGGGGCGTCTCAGGATCGAACCGGTGGCTGTAGAAGATGTCCACGTAGTCGAGGCCCATCCGCTTCAGCGACTGGTCGAGGCTCGCGAGCAGATACTTGCGCGATCCCCAGTTGCCGTACGGGCCGGGCCACATGTCGTACCCCGCCTTGGTGGAGATCACCAGCTCGTCGCGGTACCTGGCGAAATCCTGCTGGTAGAGGTGTCCGAAGTTGATCTCCGCGGAGCCGTACGGCGGACCGTAGTTGTTGGCGAGGTCGAAGTGGGTGACTCCGCGGTCGAAGGCCCGGCGGAGGATGGCCCGCTGGGTCTCGATCGGCTTGTCGTCGCCGAAGTTGTGCCACAACCCGAGCGACACCGCGGGCAGCCTCAGCCCGCTCCGTCCGGTCCGGTTGTACGGCATGGGCCCATACCGGCCCTCGGCAGCCACATAGCTCACTCGGTCACTCCAACTCGGTCGAGGATCCAGGAGAGCGCGAACGCCTCCTCACGCCAGGCGTCGTAACGGCCGCTGCGGCCTCCGTGGCCGGCGCCCATCTCGGTCTTCAAAAGGAACGGGCCGCCCTGCGCGGTGGCGCGGAGCCGGGCCATCCACTTGGCCGGCTCGTGGTAGAGCACCCGCGTGTCGTTGAGGCTGGTGGTCGCCAGGATCGGCGGGTATGGCCGGCCGTCGACGTTCTCATAGGGCGAGTAGGACTTCATGTACGCGTAGACCTCGGGGTCGTGCAGCGGGTCGCCCCACTCGTCCCACTCGGTCACCGTGAGCGGCAGCGACGGGTCGAGGATCGTGTTCAGCGCGTCCACGAACGGGACCTCGGCGACGATCCCCGCGAACTCCTCCGGAGCCAGGTTGGCGACCGCGCCCACGAGCAGACCCCCGGCCGAGCCGCCCCTGGCGATGATCTTGTCGGACCATCCCTCGGCCTTGAGATGCCGCGCGGACGCCACGAAGTCGGTGAAGCTGTTCTTCTTCCTGGTCAGCTTGCCGTCCTCGTACCACCGGCGGCCCATCTCGCCGCCCCCGCGCACGTGGGCGATCGCGAACACGAAGCCCCGGTCCAGCAGCGAGAGCCGGGCCACCGAGAAGTAGGGATCGATGGACGACTCGTAGCTGCCGTAGCCGTAGAGCAGGGTGGGGGCGGGCCGGCTCGTGTCCTTCCGGACCACGATCGAGATCGGGATCCTGGTGCCGTCCGGGGCGGTGGCCCACTCGCGGAACTGCTCGTAGTCGGCCGGGTCGTAGCCGCCGAGCACCGCCCTCTGCTTGAGCAGGATCAGCTCGCGCGAGCGCAGGTCGTAGTCGTACACCGAGGGCGGAGTGACCATGGACGTGTAGCTGAGACGCAGCCGGCTGGTCTCGAACTCCGCGTTGCCGGTCGGCGCGACGTCGTACAGCGGCTCAGGGAAGGAGATCTCGTACGGCTCGCCGCCGTCGCCCGGCAGGATCCGGACGCCCGTGAGACCGTCACGGCGGAAGTGGACGCTGACGTAGTCCTTGAACGCGTCCACGTCGAGCAGCCGCGTGTCGTCCCTGTGCTCGATCAGCGGAGTCCAGCTGCCCGGATCGTCGATGGGGGCGGTGGCGAGCTCGAAGTTCACGGCGCCGTCGTTGTGCAGGATGAGGAAGCGGTCGGCCGCGTGCTCCAGCGCGTACTCCACGCCGGTCTGCCGGGGCCGCACCACCGCGAACTCGCCTTCCGGGGTGTCCGCGTCGAGGACCCGGACTTCGCTGGTGATCTTGCTGCCCGAGGTCAGCACCAGGTAGCGCTGGCTGCGGGTCAGCCCGATGCCCACCCAGAAGCGCTCGTCGTCCTCCTGGTGGACGACGACGTCGTCGGTCGAGCCGAGCGTGTGCCGGTGAATCCGGTACGGACGCCACGCCTCGTCCACGGTCGTGTAGAAGAACGTGGAGCCGTCGGCCGACCAGGCGCCGCCGTAGAAGACTCCCGGAATCTCGTCCGGGAGCAGGTCGCCCGTCTCCAGATCCTTGAACCGGAGAGTGAAACGCTCGTCTCCGGAGAAGTCGGTCGAGTAGGCGAGCTTCGTGCCGTCGGGGCTGACCGCGCTCGTGCCCATGGAGAAGAAGGGGCTGTCACCCGCGAGCTCGTTGCCGTCCAGAATCACCTGCTCGCCCGGGAGAGACGTGCCCGGCTCCAGTTGGGGCGGGCTGTCGCCGTCGGCGGCCACGCGGCACTGGATGCCGTACTGCTTGCCCTCTTCGGTCCGGGAGTAGTACCACCAGGCGCCCTTGCGGGTGGGCACGGACAGGTCCGTCTCCAACGTCCTGCCCTTGATCTCCTTGAAGATGCTCTCCTGGAGGTCCTGCAGGTGGCCGGTCATCTCCTGGGTGTAGGCGTTCTCCGCCTCCAGGTACGCGATGGTGTCGGGGTCGTCCTTCTTGAGCAGCCACGCATACTCGTCGACCACGGTGTCACCGTGATGCGTGCGCTCCAGGGGAACCTTCTTCGCTACAGGCGGCATGTCGCTCACCCGCCAAAGTCTATGTTCGGCATGGTCCCGCCAAGCCTCCTCGCTGCGGTCTGTGGATAACCCGGGACGAGGAACAAGGGGGCCGCGGCCGGCGCCGCGCGACCCACCAGCCCCGGGTGTGAGGCGGGCGGAATACATCCGGAGCCCCAGGCGTTCGTCTCAAGTCGGGTCATGGCGGTGCCGGACCCTGGTAATCTTGTGGTGTCGGCGCGGTTCGGCGCACTCCTCTTCGATCACTTCGGTGGTTGTCTTGTGTGTGCGTGGCTGGTTGCCGGCGGCTCCTCGTGCTTTTTGATCTTCCAGGTCTGGTGGTTTTGCGCCGGGCTGGGGGTTCGGGTAAGTTAGAGGGGTTGCCTCGGAAACGGGGTGGTCGAATTCCTGTCGGTCGGCGGGTTTCGGGTCAAATTAAGTCCCGGTGGGGCGGATTTGACACGGAAGAGCCGGTCGGGAAGAATTAAGACCAGCAAGACAAAAGAAAAACAA
>NZ_VIRJ01000110.1:0-824 GCF_006874435.1 Microbispora sp. KK1-11
CCAGGACCAGCAGCGCGGGCCGTGCCGCGACCCTGTCGGGCACGTAGAGGTACATGTTCAGGTTCGTCGGGTTGTTGCCGAAACCGGTCACCCGGGTCAGCGACGCCGCCGCGGCGGGCCGGACCCCGAGAAACATGGCCGCCACCACCAGAGGTAAGACAGCGGCCGCCAGTATGGCTCTGAGTTTTTGTTTCACGCTATTTCCTCATGAGTTGGGTCTGGGAGTGAGCCGTCCGGCAGACTCCGTCGTGGACGCGGCCGTGGTCGCCTTCGGCGAAGGCGACCACGGCAGGAACCGCACCGTCAGACGCGGGTCCATTTCTGGTTGTTCTGGCCGTTGCAGGACCAGATCTGGAGCTTGACGCCGTTGGCGGTCGAGTAGTTGGGGACGTCCAGGCACTTGTTCGCGCCGACCGCCGTGATGCTGCCGTCGGAGTTCAAGCGCCACTGCTGGTTGTTCTGGCCGTTGCAGTCCCAGATGATCACGCTGCTGCCGTCCGCGGTGCCGCCGCCGTTCACATCGAGGCATTTGCCGCCGTAGACCCGCAGCTCACCCGCGCTGGTCGACGTCCACTGCTGGTTGCTCTGCCCGTTGCAGTCCCAGATCTGCACCTGGGTGCCGTTGACCTGCGAGACGCCGGTGACGTCCAGGCAGCGGCCCGACCCCACCCCCCGGATGGCGGTCGCGGAGGAGGTCGGCGACGGGCTGGGGCTGGTGCCGGGGCCCTGCCCGATGCTGCCGGGGACCGACTGGAGCGCCGCGTACCAGGCGGCGGCCATCTTGTCGTAGCCGTTCGCGGTGGGGTGGATGCCGTCGATCAGGT
>NZ_VIRJ01000111.1:0-824 GCF_006874435.1 Microbispora sp. KK1-11
CACCGCACGGTCATCAACGGCGTGCTGTACCGGGCGCGGACCGGAGTGCCGTGGCGGGACCTGCCAGAACGCTTCGGACCGTGGCTGACGGTGTACAAGCGGCATCGCCGCTGGTCAGCTGACGGAACCTGGGCGCATCTGCTCGCGCAGGTCCAGGCCGTCCAGGATGCCGAGGGCGAGATCGACTGGCAGGTGTCGGTCGACTCGACCACGGCTCGGGCTCATCAGCATGCGGCCGGAGCGCGTAAAACACCTCCGCCTGCGGTCCCTGCGGCAAAGGGGGCGCGCGGCGGGACAAAGCGGGGCGATCCGGCGTTGCTGAGCTTGTCCGCCCGCCTGGCGGAGGTGGTCCAGCAGGTGAATGTCTAGGGCGTTCACGCGGAGGTCTCACCACAAAGATTCACCTGTCCGCCGACGGCCGTTGCCGGCCACTGTCGCTGGTGCTCACCCCGGGCCGGCATGGCGACAGCCCGCAGTTGCAGGCGGTGCTGGAGAAGATCTCAGTGCCCCGGCTCGGGCCCGGCCGTCCTCGCAGCCGGCCGGACAGCGTCAGCGCGGACAAGGCCTACAGCTCACGCGCGAACCGCTTCTACCTGCGGCGGCGCGAGATCCCGCACACCATTCCCGAGCCTCGTGACCAGCGGGACAATCGCCGCAGGCGCGGCTCGGCCGGTGGACGCCCGACGGGGTTCGACAAAGAGCGCTACAAGAAGCGCAACGTTGTCGAGCGGGCGATCAACCGGCTGAAGAACTTCCGGGCTGTGGCCACCCGCTACGACAAGCGCGCTTACATCTATCTCGGCACCGTGACCGTGGCAGCCCTG
>NZ_VIRJ01000112.1:0-805 GCF_006874435.1 Microbispora sp. KK1-11
TGGGTGGACGACCCGGTGGTGGTCCGCGCCATGATCAGCACCGCGGCGATCCCGCAGCACAGACCCGACAGCGCATACAACATCAGCGTGTGCTTACGCACATCGATACCGGCCAGACGCGCCGCCTCGGGGTTACCGCCCACCGCATAGGTGCGCCGGCCGAACGTCGTACGGTTCAGCACCAGCCAGCCGATCAGCACCACCAGCGCGAACACATACACCAGCAGCGGCAGCCCGAGCACCCGCGTGGTCGACAGATCGACGATCAGCGAGTTGTCCGGCTGCACCAACTGCGTGCGCTGATTGGACATCCGCTGCGCCAGGCCCCGCCCGGCCACCATCATCGCCAGCGTCGCGATGAACGGCACCATCCGCCCATAAGAGATCAGAATGCCGTTCAGCAGACCCGCGCCGGTGCCCACCAGCACCGCACAAACGATCATCACGACCGGCCCGTAGGCCTGCGTCGCCAGCGTGGTCGCCCACACCGACGCCAACGCCATCAGCGCCCCGACCGACAGATCGATACCACCACCGATGATCACGAACGTCATCCCGACCGTGATCACCCCGATGGTCGAAGCCAACGCCAGGATGCTCACCAAATTCGACGACGTCGCGAAGTTCTCCGGCCGCGTCACCAGGCCCACGATCGCCAGCAGCACCAGCGCCGCGACCAACCCCAGATGCCGGACCTCACCCAGCCGGCCCAACCGCCCACCCGGGCCCGCCGCCTTCATGCGGGGACCGGCCGGCGCGGCCTGATCGACCTCAGTCATGAAACGCTCCTTCAGAGGGGGGATTT
>NZ_VIRJ01000113.1:0-804 GCF_006874435.1 Microbispora sp. KK1-11
AGTCGGTGGGGGTGCCGTGGGTGTGGGCGTGGGCGGCGGCGGTGACGACGGTGTGGGGTTCGGGCCGGTCGCGGCGCAGCGCGGGGACGGCGACCAGGTCTTCCTGCCGGTCGAGCGTTTCGCGGATCAGCCCGCTCAGGACGCCGTCGGGGCCGATCTCCAGGAACGTCCGCACCTCCTCGCCCGGCTCCCGGCCCTCGTGCAGTCGCCGTACGACGTCGGCGAAGCGGACGGGGTTGCGCAGGTGGCGGGCCCAGTAGGAGGGGTCGGTGAGGTCGGAGGGGGCGGCGACCTGGCCGGTGAGGTCGGAGACGAAGGGGATGACCGGTCCGGTGGGCGGGGTGAGGGACAGCCCGGCCACCGCGTGTTCGAACTCCTCCAGGATGGGGTTCATGTGGGGGGAGTGGAAGGCGTGGCTGACCGTCAGCGGCCGGACTTTGTGCCCCTGCTCTCGGAAGTGTTCGGTCAGTTGGGTGACGGTGTGGTGGTCGCCGGAGATGACGGTGGAGGTGGGGGTGTTGATTGCGGCGATGGTGACGGCGTCGCTGAGGTGGGGGGTGATTTGCTCTTCGGTGGCGTTGATGGCGGTCATGGCGCCGCCTGGGGGGAGGGTGTGCATGAGGCGGGCGCGGGTGGCGATGAGGGTCGCGGCGTCGTGGAGGGTGAGGATGCCTGCAGTGCAGGCGGCGGCGATGGCGCCGATGGAGTGCCCGGCCACCGCGGTGGGGGTGATGCCCCAGGTGGACAGCAGGTGGGTGAGGGCGGTTTGCAGGGCGAACAGGGCGGGCTGGGTGTAGAGGGTCT
>NZ_VIRJ01000114.1:0-767 GCF_006874435.1 Microbispora sp. KK1-11
CGAAGTCGATCGTGTAGCGGCCCGCGGCCAGGCGCTGCCACAACCCGATCCGGTAGCCGCCGGGCACCTGCGTGCCCTCGGTGATCGAGTCGCCCAGCGGCATCACCCGCACCCCGCCGTTCGACTCGGCGCGGGCGATGGCGGGCGCGGTCGCCAGGACGGTCGCGGTCAGAAGCGCGGTGGTCAGCCGGCGTCTCCACCGGCTCCATCCGCGCCGACTTGTGAGCGTTAACATCGCTGGTTGGTCAACCCTTTCGATGACGGTGAGGTGGATGGGCGGGTCCCCGCCGTGGCCGACCCGCTTGTTAGCGTTAACATTGACGCGACGAGTCGTTCGCTCCTCTCCTCGGGATGACCGGGGGGTGGTGGTGCGCCGGAGCAAATACGACGTGAGGAGCGCCCGTCAAGCTCGAGCTCGCGCCCCGTTCCGCTCTTCCGCCCGGCCTACGCGTCTCAACTGCCGGGATGAGACGCGCACGCACCGCCGGGGAGAGGCGCGGTGATGAAACATTCATCGGAACCCGTGTCGCGACGGCCGACGCCGGGAGCACCCGGAAAATTACATCGGCATGTCAGGGATATCGGCGCAGCATGCAGCCCTCCCAGGCTTCTGTGGGCATCGAAACGTTCTGGCAACGCTCTTGACACGTTTCGGGTCTGATTTCCAGACTGACTCCCCGAGGCGGCTCCTCCTGCCGGGGTCGGTGGTGAGCGGCAGGGGCCGCAGTTTCCGACGCGGCGATGGTTCGCGTGGTGTTTCCGCGGGC
>NZ_VIRJ01000115.1:0-702 GCF_006874435.1 Microbispora sp. KK1-11
CGACGTCTTGGGGGGTGAGGCCGGCGTTGTCGAGGGCGTGGGTGATGACGCGTTGTTGTGAGGGGCCGTTGGGTGCGGTCAGGCCGTTGGAGGCGCCGTCTTGGTTGACGGCGGTGCCGCGGATGACCGCCAGCACCGGGTGGCCGAGGCGACGCGCGTCCGACAGGCGTTCGACCAGCAGCAGGCCGACGCCTTCGGCCCAGCCGGTCCCGTCGGCGGAGGAGGAGAAAGCCTTGCACCGCCCGTCCGGCGCCAGCCCCCGCTGGCGCGAGAACTCGGTGAACCCGATGGGGCTCGCCATCACCGTGACGCCGCCCGCGAGCGCCAGGTCGCATTCCCCCGTACGCAGCGCCTGGACGGCCAGGTGCAGCGCGACCAGCGAGGACGAGCAGGCGGTGTCCACGGTCACCGCCGGGCCCTCGAACCCGAAGGTGTAGGCGATCCGCCCGGACAGCACGCTGCCCAGGTTGCCGATGGCCAGATATCCCTCCAGGTCGTCGGGCACCTGCGGCAGCCGGGAGCCGTACGTGCGGTCGGCCACCCCCGCGTACACCGCCGTACGGCTGCCCTTGAGGGTGGCGGGGTCGATGCCGGCGCGTTCGAAGGTTTCCCAGGCGACTTCGAGCAGGAGGCGTTGCTGGGGGTCGCTGGCGAGGGCTTCGCGGCGGGAGATGCCGAAGAAGTCGGCGTCGAATCCGGCGA
>NZ_VIRJ01000116.1:0-702 GCF_006874435.1 Microbispora sp. KK1-11
CGACGTCTTGGGGGGTGAGGCCGGCGTTGTCGAGGGCGTGGGTGATGACGCGTTGTTGTGAGGGGCCGTTGGGTGCGGTCAGGCCGTTGGAGGCGCCGTCTTGGTTGACGGCGGTGCCGCGGATGACGGCCAGCACCGGGTGGCCGAGGCGACGCGCGTCCGACAGGCGTTCGACCAGCAGCAGGCCGACGCCTTCGGCCCAGCCGGTCCCGTCGGCCGACGAGGAGAAGGCCTTGCACCGCCCGTCCGGCGCGAGCCCCCGCTGGCGCGAGAACTCGACGAACGTGCCCGGCGACGTCATGAGTGTGACTCCACCGGCGAGGGCGAGGTCCGACTCGCCCGACCGCAGCGACCGTACGGCGAGATGCAGCGCGACCAGCGACGAGGAGCAGGCCGTGTCCACGGTCACGGCGGGGCCTTCGAAGCCGAAGGTGTAGGCGATCCGCCCGGACAGCACGCTGGCCGCGGTGCCCGTGATCAGGTAGCCCTCGACCTCCTCGGGCGCGGGGCCCGACGACTTCGCGTAGTCCTGACCGTTGGTCCCGGTGAAGACCCCCGTACGGCTGCCCTTGAGCGTGGCGGGGTCGATGCCGGCGCGTTCGAAGGTTTCCCAGGCGACTTCGAGCAGGAGGCGTTGCTGGGGGTCGCTGGCGAGGGCTTCGCGGCGGGAGATGCCGAAGAAGTCGGCGTCGAATCCGGCGA
>NZ_VIRJ01000117.1:0-682 GCF_006874435.1 Microbispora sp. KK1-11
AAGCCCGCCTACGGGTGATCCCCGGCGACACACCGGACCAGGAACAGCTCCCGGACAGCCTCACCGCATAACCTGCAGAAACGGATCACGCGGTGGCAGCTCGTACACCACTTCCCTGGACGTGACCGGCTTGAGCCGTAGGAGGCGGTTTGCTGGGCTCTGCCTGGGTCGCGGCAGGAGGGACGATCAGGCTTCCACCTCAGCCAGTTACGGTCTTATCTCACGTGCGAGCGATCATCCCGGAGCCGAGCGCCCCCGCCGGAGGCAGATTAGCCTTGCCGTATGTCGCGCTGGCATCTCGCGAATGGCGCCCAGGTCGGAGCAGCAGCAGAGTTGATCGTTGCTGCTGAGTTTGCTCTATCGGGCTATCCGGTCTTCCGCCCCTTGGTGGACGATCGAGGAGTGGATCTCCTCGTGGATCTCCTCGTGGATCTCGGGTCGGGGCGTCATCTGCTTGTCCAGGTGAAATCTGTTCGGGTGAACCCTGTTCAGGGTTCTGGGTACGTCTACATGCGCAAATCAAGTTTCAGTCTGGATGAGTACAGGGCACTGGCACCTGAGTTGGCTCAATTTAGTGCGCACCTTCGAGGCCGCGGATGCGCTTGAGGGCGTCGCGTAGGTCGGTGGGCAGGGGGTCGGCGGCGGTCAGGACGTGGTTGCCGGCTTGGATACGGACGGTGCG
>NZ_VIRJ01000118.1:0-655 GCF_006874435.1 Microbispora sp. KK1-11
CCTGCCAGGTGATCAGTTCGGCGGCATCAGCCAGGGCCTGCAGCCCGGTCAGGATCTTTTGCCAGACACCGGCACGCTGCCAGCGGCGGAACAGGGCGTACACCGCCTGCCAGGAGCCGTAGCACTCCGGCACGTCCCGCCAGGGAGCGCCGACCCGCACCCGCCACCGGATCCCGTCGATGAGCTGCCGCTTGGTCCACTTCGACGGCCGCCCTGGTCTGCTCGGCGCAGGCAGCAGCGGCTCCAGCCGCGCCCACTGCGCATCAGTCAGGTCGAACCGCCTCGTCACCGCTAAGGTGGCCAACGAGGTCTCCGGTGTTCAGGTTCTTCTTGGTCGATGAACCCTCTACCGGAGACCTCACTGCTTGCCCGGGCACGACACGCCGCCAGATAGCGGACTTCGAAACAGGTCCTAGCGTAGAGACATGATTCGGGTGTTCCTGGTGGACGACCACGAGGTCGTACGGCGTGGTGTGGCGGCGTTGCTGGACGCCGAGGACGACATCGAGGTCGTCGGCGAGGCGGGGACGGCCGAGTCGGCCGTGGCCCGCATCCCCGCGCTGAAGCCGGACGTGGCGGTGCTCGACGTGCGCCTGCCCGACGGCGACGGGGTGGACGTCTGCCGTGAGGTCCGCTCGAAGGTGCCCGGCCTGGC
>NZ_VIRJ01000119.1:0-654 GCF_006874435.1 Microbispora sp. KK1-11
CGGCCGCAGGAGCTGGTACGGCTGGCGCTGTCCAAGCCGGCGCGGTTCGAGCCGGGCACCGACTGGAGCTACTCCAACACCAACTATGTGCTGGCCCGGCTGCTGATCGAGAAGGTCACCGGCCGCCCGGTCGCCGAGGAGATGCAGCGCCTGATCCTGGGGCCGCTCGGCCTGACGGGCACCGTCCAGCCGGCCACCGAGCAGGACATCCCCGCACCGTACGCCCACGCCTACTACCGCTATGAGGAGGACGGCCAGACCCGGACGGTCGACGTCACCCGGCACAACCCCTCCTGGATCTCCAGCGGCGGCGACATGATCTCCACCACCCGGGACCTGCAGACGTTCATCACCGCGCTGCTGGGCGGCAAGCTGCTGCCGGCCGAGCTACTGGCCGAGATGTGCACGCCGGAGTCCAAGGCCGGCTACGGCCTGGGCGTGTTCGTACAGCAGGCGCCGGGCGGTGGCACCCTCATCACCCACAACGGCGGCATGGCGGGCCACGCGGCGCTGATGTACAGCACGCCCGACGGCGGCAAGACCCTGACCGCCGCCCTGAACTACGTGGACGACGCCGCCATGTCCATGGGCGCGGCCTTCCAGAAGGCGACGCAGAGGCTCGTCAACGAGGTGTTCGGCGGCGGCCAGGCCGGA